>JAHWYE010000075.1 GCA_020028195.1 Nitrospirota bacterium | reverse complement strand
CTATCCCCAGAAGGCAGGACCGTCCGGTACGCGGTGACGACCTGCACGTTCGCGCCCAGAGCCCGAAGTTGCTCAGGTAGAATCTCCCGGGCCACCGCAGCTCGTGGAATGAGGATGCGCTGACCAGTCACACCAGCGAGCTTCAGGGCCTCAATCACTCCCTCGGCCTGGAACTCTGACGGGATCAGGTCAGCGCTGAGGCCATGCCGTGCCAGCTCTTCGGCGGTTCGAGGCCCGATGCAACAGAGGCGCAGACCGGACAGGGCCCGCACATCCTGTCCTTGGTGCCTGAGACGTTCCATGAACGGCCGGACACCGTTGACGCTCGTGAAAATCACCCACTGATACCGACGCAGATCGGCGATGGCGTCATCCAGGTCTCTCCAACTCTCCGGGGGCACGACCTCGATAGTCGGACACTCAACCGGGTCCGCACCGTACTCTGACAGAAGGTTGGAGAGTTCCGCAGCCTGCTCCCGCGTCCTGGTCACCAAAACACGCTTTCCGAACAGAGGGCGGGTCTCAAACCAGTTCAATTGCTCTCGCAGGCGCACGACCTCGCCTACCACGATCACGGTGGGCGGTTCCATCTGGGCATGTTCAGACTTCGCCACGATGTCTCCAAGCGTGCCGACGAGGGTGCGCTGACTGGAGCGAGTACCCCACCGAATTACTGCGACCGGCGTGTCGGCCGGCTTTCCCTCTGTCATGAGGTGTTCGACGATGGACGGCAAGTTTTTCATCCCCATCAGAAACACAAGGGTGCCATTGGTCGAGGCCAGTCTGGGCCATTCCAATGTCGTCGGTCCTTTTGTCGGGTCCTCATGTCCTGTCACGAGGGTGACCGTTGAGGCCATCGTTCGGTGGGTCACAGGAATCCCGGCATAGGCAGGCACTGCCACAGCCGAGGTCACGCCCGGAACCACTTCGAAAGGCAGGCCGGCGGCGGCCACTGCTTCTGCCTCTTCGCCTCCCCGTCCGAAGACGAATGGATCGCCTCCCTTGAGCCGAACGACGACCTTGCCCTCTCTGGCTCGTTCAATAATCAGTCGGTTGACTTCCTGCTGATCTTGATAGGATCCCCGGCCCCGGCGGCCGACGTAAATGCGTTCAGCATGGGCAGGAGCATACTCGAGCAGAACGGGGTTGGCCAGGTAGTCATAGAGCACGACATCGGCCTGTTCCAGGCATTCCTTGCCACGGAGCGTCAATAACTTCTGGTCGCCTGGTCCCGCTCCAACAAAGAAGACTTTCCCGCCCTTTGCATTCATATTCTTCAAGTGTTTCCGTAGATCTCGTGTAAGATCACGTCCCCGCCTTGAGCTAAGAGTTTCTCAGCCAGTTGCATGCCTAAGCCCTGTGCTTCAGACGCTGGGCCCTGGATCGTGTCGCGTATCAGCCGCTGGCCGTCCACGCTGGCAATCAGGCCATCCATGATCAGGGTGTCTCCTTTCACGGTTGCGTGCGCCGCGATAGGGACCTGGCAACCTCCTTCAAGTCGTTCCAGCAAGGCTCGTTCGGCCGTCACGGCCGTTCGCGTGGGGCGATGCTCCAGTTTTTCCACGAGTGCCTGAACAAAGCGATCCTTGCGACGTCCCTCCAGCCCCAATGCGCCTTGCCCGATTGCCGGAAGACTCACCTCCGGTGGCAGATACTCAGTCACTTTATTGGACCATCCCATCCGGTTCAGGCCAGCTGCCGCCAACACAATGGCGTCATACTCCCCATTCTGCAGCTTGCGCAGCCTGGTGTCCAGATTCCCACGCAGGAGTTCGATGCGCAGGTCCAGCCGATAGTGAAGGAGCTGAGCTTGCCTGCGCAGGCTACTCGTGCCGACGCGGGAACCCTTGGGTAGGTGATCCAGCGAACAGGAGTCGCGACTCACCAGCACGTCGCGAGGATCCTCGCGCGCCGGCACACAGAGAATGTCCAGTCCGTCTGGAAGGACGGTGGGGACATCCTTCATGCTGTGGACCGCGAGATCGATCTCCCCTCGCAGCAGGGCCTCTTCGATCTCTTTGACGAAGAGGCCCTTCCCACCAATGACGGCCAGCGGGACGTCCAGGATCATGTCGCCTGATGTCTTGATCCGTTGCAGCGTCACGGTCAGTCCTGGCATAAGCTCTTTGAGCCTGGCCTGGACCCACTCGGCTTGCCACACCGCCAGACGGCTTCCCCTTGTTCCAACGACCAGCGATGAGCGGGGGTTGTTTCCAGCGGCCACCGTTTCGCCTCACCGTCCTGGTTCATGATAGGGGCTCTGAAACGGCCGGGCCCTGGTTTGTTCGGATCCCGGCAATTTCTCCGTAGGCTCCTCCGTTCCAACTGAAGTTCTGGGGACTCCTGACCCGATCCCCGTGTACACTCGGTAATAGGAGGCTACCAAGAGGAAACTCACGAGCCCGATAATGGCCAGGAGATACACCACCACGTCCCAGCGGAACCCTTCCTTCACCCGGTAGTCGTATCCACAGTGAGGACAATCGGGCAGCGGGTCATGACCAAGGTACGTATGCCGACACTTTGGACAGGTGAAGAGTTTCGGGCTCTTCGGCATGAGGGGCGTGTCTCCGGAGCACGAACGGTCAAGAGCCTGTCAGTGGTGCCTTCATGGGTCTTCGTCCGTTGTTTTCTGTGGCGACTGATGCTCCAGACCGGCGCAACCGGATACCCGCCCAGGGGTGACGAGAGGTGCTGGGTCATCCAGCCTGTCGGCGCGTTCAGCGTCGTCCAACGGGGCGGACGCCGTCACGCCATCCAGATTGAAGAAGCGCCGCGCGGCTTCGACGAACATGGTTCCGCCGGCTGAATGAGCCTCCGCCTTAAGGGTCACCAGCGGTCCGTGTAGCAGCTTGTTCACGATGGCTGAAGCCAGGCCTTCAACAACGCCGCGTTCCTCCGGGGACAGGCTTCCCAGTCGCCCCAAGGTCTTGTCCAACTCTGAGCGTTTGATCTCCTCCGCCCGATTGCGCAAAGCCACGATCGTCGGAATGACCTCGAGTGATTTCAGCCATTGGCCGATGACGCCCACCTCGTCCTTAACCATCCGTTCCGCTCGCAAGGCCTCGTGCTGGCGTTCCTCTCGGTTTTGTTCGACGCGCATTTCCAGGTCATCGATATCGAAGAGGAAGGCGTTATCCACGTCTTTCACGGATGGCTCGATGTTCCGTGGCACCGAGATGTCGATCAAAAAAATCGGCCGATTCATCCGCTGGCGTACCGCCTTCTGTATGTCTTCAGTTCGGATCAGGTACTGGGAGGCGCCGGTGGAACACAGAACGATATCCGCCGCGGCCAGCTCACTTCGAAACTCATCGAACGGGATTGGCACACCGTTAAATCGCTTGGCTAGGTCAATGGCGCTATGCGAGTCACGCGTGGTAATCATCACACGCTGAACGCCATTGGCGATCAGATGTTTGGCCGCCAGTTTGCCCATCTCTCCAGCGCCCACGAGCAACACGGTTTTCTCGCCTAGATTTGAAAAGATCTTCTTGGCCAGTTCGACGGCAGCATAACTCACTGATACGGCCGTTTCCGCGATCTTGGTTTCTGTCCGCACGCGCTTGGCAACCGAGATGGCTTTTTTGACCACTTTGTTGAGGATCACGCCGCTGCGCTTGTGAGCCAACGCCATCTCAAAGGCATCCTTCAGTTGACCGAGAATCTGGGACTCTCCCACGATCATTGAGTCCAGGCTGGCCGCCACTCGAAATAGATGGCCGATCGCGTGATCATCGGCGTGCCAGTACAGGTGGGGGGTGAGTTGTTCGGAAGAGAGCGAGAGATGGGTATCCGCGAGAAACTCCTGCACACGGGCATAACCTGATTCCAGTTGTTCCACAACTGCATAGACTTCCACCCGATTACAGGTGGACAGCAGGATGCCCTCCCGGATGCCAGGGTATGAGCACAGCCGACTCAACGCCTCCCCCTGCCGGCTCTCCGGCACGGCCAGTCTCTCGCGAATCTCAATCGGGGCGGTCTTGTGGCTGAGCCCAACGACAATGATATTCATCTTACGTCACGTCACCGGTCCGTGGCCTTTGAGAACGACTCCGATAAACGTCAATACCACCCCAGCAAATCCAATGATCGTCAGGTAGGCGGCCCGTTTGGCTCGCCATCCCACTGTGAGGCGTCCCATCAGCACCACGAAATAAAAAAGCCATGTCGCCAGGGCCCAGGTCTGTTCGGGATTCCAGTTCAGATAGGACCCCCGCGCGAACTCCGCCGAGATGGCTCCTGCAATGATCCCCAGCGTGAGGAGTGGAAAACCCGTCACGATTGCTTGCTGGTTCAGCTTGTCCAGAAAGTCCAGTGGTGGGAGCTTGGCATACAACACGTTGAACCGTTTGGACTTCAGCAGCCCGTCCTGGATCAGATACATAATGCCGGCCACGAACGCCACGGCAAACCCGACGGTGCCCAACATGCTTAAGGTGACGTGTACCCACACGGTTCTCAGCACTGGTTCCAGGGTCGGGACCTCTTTGGGCAAGGCCGCGGCCGAGAGCAGCGAGAGGAAAGCAAGCGGCAAAATGAAGGATCCGAGGACATGCATGCGGTGTCGAATTTCAACTCCCAGAAAGACGAGCACCAGCGCCCAGGAGAAGAAGGACATCGCTTCGTAGAAACTCGTCAGCGGCACATGGCCCTCCGCCATCATCCGAGTCGCGAGCGCAGCTGTATGTGAGACGAATCCGATTCCTGTGACTGCGAGAGAGACCTTCGACAAGGCCTCAGAGCGACGTAGGAGATAGGCGAGAAAAAACACGGTGCCTGCAAGATACAGCACCATGGTGGTCATAAATAACGTGACCGACATCCCCATCTATCCTCGCAACTTTTCAGCACAAATGGTGTTCTTCGGATCAGAAAGTATAGCTGTAGCAAAAGAGGAGAGTCAAGGAATGCCGGTCAGGCAAGTTCGGCAAGGTGCAGAGAACTCGTGCGCTGTGGAGACGGTTGGATTTTTCCGCACGCAGAGGCTAGGATGCGGCCAGACGTTTGGGGATGGTTGCGTCGAGGGCAGGATGAACGGTCTCTTGTACATTGTCAGCACCCCCATTGGGAATCCGGAAGACATGACCGTTCGGGCAATCCGGATCCTCAAGGAGGTCGCGATTGTTGCGGCTGAAGACACGAGTCGCGCCCACTCGCTCTTTCTCCAGTTCGGCATCGACACTCCGTTAACCAGCTATCATGACCTCAACAAGGACGAGAAGACCCCGGTGCTAATCAGACGGCTCCATGAGGGGCAGAGTATTGCGCTGGTCTCGGATGATGGAACACCGTTGATCTCGGATCCGGGGTCGTTTCTGGTCACGCAGGCCTTGGCCTCCGGCATTCGAATCGTGCCGGTCCCAGGTCCTTCGGCTGTTCTGGCCGCGTTGTCGGCGTCGGGGTTGTCGAACGAGGCCTTTGTCTTTCAGGGGTACCTCCCCAAGACATCGACACAACGCCGGCTGGTCCTGGAAGCCTTGCGGTCGGAACGGCGGACGCTGATCCTGTTCGAATCTCCTGAGCTGATTCGTTCCTCCCTCGAAGCGATCCATGCTGTGCTGGGAAATCGTCGGATGGTCTTGGCTCGAGAGCTCACTAAACCCGATGAGGAATTTCTGCGTGGCACGGTCGAAGAGGTGTTGGTGAAGTGGGGGTCAGGGCTCTTGGAGGGCGAGGTCACGCTCGTTGTTGAGGGAAATCGACAACAGAGACGGAAAGGGTTGACGGAGAGTGTCAAGAAGCGCTAGTCGTCGGCGCGCTTTCGGATCATGACGCGATAGAACTGGGCGAGAGGTTCCTGACTGAGGACGATATGCCCGTCGTCGCTGACGCTGCGGGGAACGTTCCGGATGGGGTCCCCCTCGTCGAGGAGCACCGCCAGAATCTGTCCAGCCAGCATGGTTTCCAATTTCAGCTTAGTCTTGACGAAATTGTAGGGACAGATCACTCCGCGGAGGTCCAATTCTGCATCCGCCTGCAGCTGGAGGCTGCTTTCCGTGTTCCCAAGGTTAGCTTTCATGTGAGAGTCTGCCCCCTCGCCGCCGTTCAGATACTAACAGGACAACGGACTTGGAGCAAGTAGGATGACCGGCTTGAAGTGGCGGTGGGTCTTCTGAAAATGCTAAGGGCGGCCTCGAGGCCGCCCTTAGAGTTCTTCACCAACCTATGTGCGCTGGGCCATTATTGCTTGACCATGTTGGGCTTCTCAGAACCGCCATAATCGCTCTTGTTGCTGGTTCCATAGCCCCAGCCCGGCTGCGGTTCGCACTGCCAGCAAGGAGCGGCGCCGGTCACTTCGCCAATGCTGCTGGTAATACCCGAGCTGATCTCTCCTGGGAGAACCTTTCCAACCTCGCCTCCATGGCTTGACCCGGAATTCGTGTCAATCCCACGCTCCGTGTTGGGGTCCGGCCTCTGGCCGAGACCGCCGAAGCCGGCCAGCTTCTCATTTCCTCGCATCACCGTGACATCTCTGACGAGCTTCCTTCCGGTTCCATAGGGCTGTCGGTCCGTCACCTCTTCGCGGGCCATGATGATCACATCATCGCCGGACCCGATTGACTTGAGTTGCTCCATGTTCGTGTCGGCGTCAATGTATAGCGTCAGGGATGACATCGCGCCAGACCCGGCCCTACCTTCATCGTGCGAGCTTCCCCCTGTCTCCAGGTGGATTTTCCGACCCGGGATGTCAATGGCGAGCACTCGGCCATAGACCGTTTCGGCCTGGGAGAGCCTCTCCTTGAACGCCTGCGTATCCCAGGTTTGGGAACGCGTCCCTGTGCCAGCCGAATCACCAACGCCGGTGCCGAACCCGGAGGCCTGCGGCAGGCGCTCCTGGGCGACTGCCACGCCCGCAGAGCCTGCAAATAGGATCACTGCTCCCATTAAAACTACATTACGCATGTGCTGCCTCCTTGTAAGTTAGACTCTATATATGAGGTACGTAAATAATTATGGAACGACAATCCGGTGCTTGCTGCCTCGCTCGCAGATGAGTGACGGAGACAAGCGGAAATATAGGTCAACTTTGCATGCCGTGTCAAGAGGAATTCCTGACGGGTTCCTGTTCAAAACACGTTCTGCCGCTTGGGCTCGCCTGCCTCAAAACCAGCGGAAATCCTAGTCTTCCCGCCTGCATAGGCGGATGTGCCGCAAGCCACAACCCTTGGCCTGGCAGGGGTTCCTCAGGCAAGCAGGACGCCCTGGGAACCTCGCTGGTGGTGCCCGGAGGGAGGGTCGAACTCCCACTCTCTTGCGAGAACCAGATTTTGAGTCTGGCGCGTCTGCCAGTTCCGCCATCCGGGCC
>JAHWYE010000324.1 GCA_020028195.1 Nitrospirota bacterium | reverse complement strand
AGACCGAGCGGATGTTCGGCCGAGCGGACCGCGTTCTGGTGGCAGTCTCCGGCGGCAAAGACAGCCTGGCGCTCTGGGATATTCTCCTCAAGCTGGGCTACCACGCCGACGCGCTCTACGTGGACCTCGGCATTCCCGGGTATTCAGCGAAATCCCGCGAGAAGGTGGAGCGGTTCGCCGACACGGTCGCGAAACCCTGTCACGCCACGTTGCTGATTCATACCGTTCAGGAGGAAGAAGGCGCGGGCATCAGGGAACTGGCCGATCTGATCAACCGGCCCACCTGCTCGGCCTGCGGCACGATCAAACGCTACCAATTCAACCGCGCCGCGGTGGAGCAGGACTACGACGTCATGGCCACCGGCCACAATCTGGACGACGAGGCGGCCCGCCTGCTGGGCAACGTGCTGCACTGGCAGGAGGAATATTTGGACAAGCAAAGCCCCAGTCTCCCGGCCTCCGTCGAGGGCTTTGCGAAAAAAGTGAAACCGCTGTACCGGCTCACTGAGCGGGAGCTCGCCGCCTACTCCGTGCTGAACCGGATCGACTACATCGTGGAAGAGTGTCCCATGGCCAAGGGTTCGAAGTTACTGCTCTACAAGGAGGTCCTGAACCGACTGGAAACGGAATCGCCCGGCACGAAGCAACGCTTCTACTGGGGCTTTCTTGAGAAGCAGGCCAAAGCCCAACCGGTCCCAACCTCGATGGCCGAAAAGGACCAAGCCACCTTGCATCCCTGCGCCACCTGCGGTCAGCCCACGACCGCAGAGATTTGTTCCTACTGCAAGATGATGGCGCGCGCAAAGGCCGGCGTCCCGCACTAGCGCGGCAAAGGGCTAATGGTTTATGGCGTACAGCAGATCGATTGGAGCCGCCCATCTGCCATTCGCCATCTGCCCTAAGCCATACGCTCCTCCTTGAAAAGATGCGGCGGACACCGTAAGCTGCACCCAGTCAGTCCAATACCCAAGCATTGAGGAAGAGCGTGATGGCATCCGCCCGGCGCGATTACTATGACATTCTCGCGGTGCCGCGCACTGCGACCGCGGATGAGATCAAGAAGGCGTACCGTCGCCTGGCCCGCCAGTACCATCCCGACCTGCACAGCGGACCCAAGAAGGCGCAGATGGAGCAAAAGTTCAAGGAGCTGAACGAGGCGCACGAAGTGTTGGGCGATCCTGAAACGCGAAAGAAGTACGACCGGTACGGCCATCGCTGGCAGGAGGCTGAGGCCTATGAGCAAGCCCGGCAAAAGGCCGGAGCTGGCGCAGAAATGAGGCCGGAATTCACCTTCGGTGAGGAGCAAGACTTTGGCGACATATTCGAATCAATCTTCGGGAGAGGGTCGCGCACCGGAAGCGGCTCGTCTTTCAGGGGATTCGCCACGCCCGGCGCAGATCTGGAGACCGGAGTCCAGTTGACCCTCCGTGAGGTATTGACTGGAATCACCCGACGCGTTGAGATTGCCGAGCCGGTCCCTTGCACAGCCTGCGGAGGAACCGGCAGTCAGCATGGCCGCCCATGCACCGTTTGCGGAGGGTCCCGGATTCAGATGGAAACTCGCACGATTGAGGTGAAAGTTCCGGCAGGTGTCCAAGACGGCACGCGGGTCCGTGTCGCAGGGAAAGGACAGCCCGGGAGGCACGGAGGGAAGCGAGGCGACCTCTACCTCCAGGTCCACGTGGTCTCAGACGGAGTGTTTCGACGTCAAGGGAGCGACGTGCATGTGACGCTGCCTGTGTGGCCATGGGAAGCCGCGTTGGGGGCCGAGGTTTTGGCACCGACGCTCACCGATCCGGTGCGAGTCAAGGTCCCGCCCGGCAGCCTGGCAGACGCAAAACTTCGGCTCAAAGGGAAAGGGCTGCCGACCGCATCGGGCGGACGCGGCGATTTGTTCTTCACGCTCCAGATCGTCATGCCGACCTCTCTCACCGATGAGGACCGCAAGCTGTACGAGCAACTCGGGCGAGCTCGCCATCCGGATCCTCGCGCCAATCTGTTGTTGCGGGCGGGGCAAGCATGAACAGGTGTGCAAACGACTGGAGAGGCATGTTCAGAGCCCTGAACAAGGAGGTGCCGCTATGACCTGCAACCTGGGAAACATCGAACGCACGATTCGGGTCGTGCTGGGGATCGTGCTGATCGGCATCGGGTATCTCGCAGCGCTTCCTGGCTGGGGCGCTATCGCGACCTATATCGTTGGAGCCGTGGCCCTGGTCACCGGCGCATGGGGATTCTGTCCCGCCTGGAAACTGTTCGGGATCAACACCTGTCCGGGAACGACGGTGGCAAAGGGATAAGCCGCGTCATCTCAACAAGGAGGGCATCATGAAGGCAAGAGTGCTGACCGGGGTTGTGGCCATGACCGTCATGCTGGGATTCACGCTGGCTCCCGCATGGGCAGAGCCGGAACCCGGTTACTCAAAGGGTCACGGGAGCGGGTACGGCAGGGGGCATGGCATGACAGGACGTCACGCCAGCACAGGCCATCTCCTTCGTGGTCTGCTGGGAAGCCAAAAGGAATTTGGATTGACGGAGGAGCAGGTCTCGAAACTGAAGGCGATCCAACTTGACCTGGACCGGACGCGCATCAAGTCCGAGGCCGACATCATGGTGGCCGAACGCGAACTCGAGGCATTGGTCGAGGATGACAAGGCAGACTTGGCCGCGATTGAGAGCAAGGTGAAGCAGAGCGAGATGCTGGAGGTGGGTCTGCGCATGACCGCCATCAAAGCCAGGCGCGACGCCATGGCGGTCCTCACCCCGGAACAGAGCCAGCGAGTCAAGGCGGTGCACGAGCGGATGAAGATGATGCCAGACAGGGATGAGAAAGACGGCGGCATGATGAGAGAACGAGGCCATGGTGGTCCGCCGAAGATGGAACCGAAAAAGGACGCGGAGAAAAAAGAATCGAAACCATGAGGTGATCGCCTTTCACCCATCGTCTGTAGCCATACCCTACAAGGAGGTTCTGCCATGAAGATCACTGGAAGAAG
>JAHWYE010000323.1 GCA_020028195.1 Nitrospirota bacterium | reverse complement strand
GATCCGCTGAACTGCGCGAAGCGCGCCACCGTGATCGTGGACAAGAACGGCAAGGTCGCCTATGTGAAAGTGCAGGAGATCAAGACCGCTCGCGACGACAAGGAAATTCTGGCGGCGCTCAAGAAGCTGAATTAACTCCAGTACTGAGGACTGGGTGCTGAGGGCCGAGATAAGCCCTTCCTCTCAGTCCTCAGTCCTTTTTACTCAGTCCTAAGAGAGTGTAGATGGCTGGGACCGTCGAAGACGTCAGTGATACGAATTATAAAGAGTTCACTGATGCCCCTGCGGCCGTTGTGGCCTACGGCATCGCGTCCTGCGAGCCATGCAACGCCTATGACCCGATCTTAGAGGAAACCGCCGTCAAATTTCCGCAGGTGAAGTTCGGCAAAGCGAAGATGCACGTGCCCGGCCGATGCCGGGAGATTAAAAAGCTGCATTCCTTCGAGACCTATCCCACCACGCATCTATTTTCAAAGGGGAAGCTCCTTCTTACCCGCGAAGGCAAACTCGAAGCCGACGAACTCGCTGCCCTCATCAACGACCATCTACTAAAGTAAGTGTGGTGGGGATCAGCCGCTTCCGGCGCCTCCCGCGACGTAAAGACGTTATGAACAAGACACTTGGTGCAACGGCATTATTGTTGTGCTCCGTAATTGGGAGCCTCCTCGCGCTAACTGCCGCAATTGATCTGATGGCCTTTTTGATGACCCACCAACCTGGCAAGGTATCTGACCCATTGCAGACGGGAAAACTCTGGGCGTTGCTCTGTTGTTTCGTTGTGTTGGCCGTCCTACTCTTGGCTACGTCGATCAGGGTGGCCAGGGCATCGCCAGTCCAAGAGAGCGTGGCCGGTTGGTCGCCTTATGCGGCAGTAGTTTGGTTCCTCGTGTCCGGTTACTTGCTTCAGGTCTATTATCCGCTCCCTTCTCATCCTCACCACCTTGATAAACTTCTGTTCATCTTGGGCGGCCTCATCGTATGGGGAATGTGGTTAAACTTTTGGCCGGTGACACTGGAACGAGTGCTTGATAGCCGGGGGTATGATCGGATTAAGGCAGCTCTGATTATTATTCTGGTTTTCGTGGTCGTCGGCGAAATTGCGTTCCGCCTGGCCGATCCCATATTGGCAAGAAAAGGGCTGTTCGAGGCGAAGCAGTCTCCTACCTCTCTTAAACCGTATGCTGAAACGCAAGGTTCTATCGGGCACGCAAATGCACAGGGTTTCCGGGATCGAGAGCGGGTCATGGAAAAGCCAACTTCAAGTCCCCGTGTGCTGGCCGTTGGCGATTCATTTACCTGGGGAGTGGGAGTGACCTACGATGAGACTTTTGTCACGATCCTGGAGAAGAGTCTCCAAGAGATTCAGCCAGGGACAGAGGTCGTTAATCTGGGCGTCATCGGGTTTGAACCAGAACATGAGCTGCACCTAGTTCAGCACTATGGCATTCATCTTCATCCAGACCTGGTGATGCTTAATGTGTTTGTCGGCAATGACATCATCCGAAAGCGCGGGGCGGATACCGAGGAAGCGCTCGTCGTGGGAGGGAATAGCTACTTCGTCCACCATAATGGCAACTGGCTCCACGATCACATAGGACCGGACCGTTGGTTCTTGTACCATGACATGAATTACCTCATACACGTTGACTTGGCACCGGTGTGGCACCTGTTTCGGAACCAACGCAGGCACAACAGAAGTGTTCAGCCTGGGAAGAATACAACCATCTCCGTCCCTTGGCATCTGAACCACATCGAGTACATCGAGGATCGCAGCGACATCTTTCTTACAGAAGACACTCCTCTCTTTGTACAGCACTGGAGCCATACGCTAGAGAAGCTTGACACTCTCCATGAGTTTCTCCTGTCCCGTGGTGTTCCCTTGCTAGTCGTGGTGATTCCCGAGCAGGCGCAACTGGACCAGGAGCTGCAACGTGATTTCATCGTCGCGGTCGGGGGGCGACGTGAACAGTATGAGTTTGAAAAGCCCCAACGACTCCTTTCCGAATGGTGCCTGCGAAAAAATGTTATCTGTCATGACTTACTTGAAATCTTCAAGCAGGACTATCATCCTGGCACACTGTACTTCAGTAACGATCTTCACTGGAGTGCTGCGGGACACAAAGTTGCTGCGGCAGCCATCCTTTCAACTCTTCAGCAGCAACTTTTCACGCCAAGTGCGGGTCGTTATACATCAGTCCGTCGTTAAACATTTGGTTCTGGCTCGTTTGGAAGATGCGCCAGTCCCTCTTTAACATCGATGGCTGTTGTCTGGTTCGGCCAGTAGGGCTCTGAACCCGCTGCTAGACTTAGATAACGGAAGGGATGGCCGGACCTGCATCGAGAATTGGGCGGAGGCGAGGGCCCTGCACTTGCCGAGCAGATACGGTCGGGTACCCGTTGCTCTTCTAAATGCAACGGGTGTAGAAGGCTTAGTGCGGTCGAGACGAAGCGCTTAGCAGGGCAGGTCCGGACATCCCTTATCCAGCGTATTCGAATACCAGATCGCGGGTTTGGACGAGACGGACGCGATCGAGGTTGCCGCTTGGGACGGATTTGACGAGACGATCCCAGATTGCTCGCACGAGTTGCTCGCCAGTCACACTGGGGATCCCCAATATTTTCCGCAACTCCCGGCCGTTAAAGGGCTGAATGACTTTCTCCTGAACCAACCGATCCAAGCCGGCGATATCCGTCACCATGCCGGTCTCGCGATCAATCGGGCCATGAACCGTCACAAAGAGATCGTAGGTGTGACCATTCCAGTTCCCGCCTGAGGCGGCATCCCCCTCATAGACCGCGGTGAACTGATACCGTCTTGAGACACTAGCGACGTCCAGTCCAGCCGCTGCTGTGACATCGGCAAACAGATCTTCGTCTTCATAGAGACGGATGGCATGCAGTCTGCCGATGTCCTTCTGCGTTTCGAGTCTCTGCCACAACACGCGGGCGATGTTCTCCGTGGTCGGAATGGCGTCCTTGAAGTACGGCGTGTCGAGATTCAAGTGATTG
>JAHWYE010000322.1 GCA_020028195.1 Nitrospirota bacterium | reverse complement strand
TTGGTAGTCCACTTCAACCTCGAACCCGAGGTCCGAGATCATGTTCCAGACGTCGTGCGCTGGTTGTCCGGGGGTGGTGAGATAGCCGCCGACGAACAGGGAATCAGCGGCGTACAGGGCCAGCGGCTGCAACGTCCGGAGGTTGAACTCCCGTCCCCCCGCGATTCGAATTTCAGTGCGGGGATGGAGCAACCGGAACAGACAGAGCACCTTGAGGCACCGCTGCGGCGTGAGATGCCGGCAGTGCTCCAGGGGAGTGCCGGGGACGGGATGCAGGGTGTTGAGCGGAATCGAGTCCGGTTTCACCTCTCGAAGCGCCATCGCAAGGTCGATCACGTCCTCGTCGCTCTCGCCCATGCCGATGATGCCCCCGGAGCAGATTTCGAGGCCGGCCGCCCTGGCATGGCCGATGGTCGTCAGCCGGTCCCGGAACGTGTGGGTCGTGCAAATCACCGGATGATAGGCCTCGCTGGTGTTGAGATTGTGATTGATGCGATCAACGCCCGCCGCTTTCAGCCTTCTGGCTTGCTCTTCGTTCAGGAGCCCGAGCGAGCAGCAGACCTGGATCGGCACCTCCTGCTTGATGGCCTGCACCGCGTCGGCAATCTCGGCGATCTCTCGGTCAAGGGGGCTGCGTCCGCTGATGACGATGCAGTAGCGCTGGGCTTTGGCTGCGGCGGCTCGCCTGGCTCCTTCCAGCATCTGCTCCTGAGGCAGGAGGCCGTACCGCTCAATCGCGGCGGTGGAAACCGCGGATTGGGAGCAGTAATGACAGTCCTCCTGGCACGCGCCGCTCTTGGCGTTGAGCAGCATCTGCAGCCTGACTTTTCTGCCGAAATAGCGCTCTCGGACCGTGAAGGCGGCGCCCAACAGTTCAAGCAGTCGGTCGTCCGGCGCCCCGAGCACGGCCAAACACTCATCGCGCGTCAACGCTTCGTCGAGGAGCGCTCTCTCTGCCAATACCTGAAAGTCCGTCATCGTCGCTCTCCGTTCTGCTCGTCTCGTTGCCCCGTCGCCTATTGCCTCTCGCCTCGTGCCTTCTCTAGCCCGGATTATTCATGAACGCTTCTGCTGCAATTGCGGATTCGCTGCTGCGACAAGCCTGGCCGCTGGTTTTCGGCGCCCAGGCGGGTGGGCTCGCCCCTCAGTCGGTCAACGTCCTGCTGGGAGGACGCCTCCCTCCCTCGCGGCTCCGCGCGCCCGTCTCGCCACGCGACTGCGCAATTTCGCGACGAACCGTCATGAATAATCCGGGCTAAACCGTTTCGTACGGCGAGGCAATGCCCTGATACGGAATGGATCGAGCGCGTGCAGTCTCACCGTCGCCCTGAGATTCTGCGCGGGAGGTGTCCACCCAGGGGAGCGCCACGTAGGTGTTCCACAGTCCGCAACGTCGGCATCGGCCGGACCACTCGCGAGACTCCTCGCGGCAATTGGTGCAGAGGTACGGCACCACGACGCGCTTTTTGAATCCCAGCGCTTTCTTGAGCTCTTCGACGGCCTGCTCCATCAGTTGCTTCCGCAGATGGAGATTGGCCATGATCTTGTGATAATCCGCCAACTGATCCTGAGGTCCCTCAAGGGTCGAGAGCAGGTCGTAGGCTTCGTCAATCATCTCAAGCCGGTAATAGAGTTTTCCCAGATAGAATTGCAGCACGGAATTCTGCGGGTCCCGTTGGACGGCTTCCTGGTAGACTCGGATAATTTCCCCTGGTTCTCCGGAGTCCAGGTAGAGTTCCTCCAGGCGGTGGAGGATGATCACGTTCCTGGTCTTGGCATAGACCTTTTCAAGGATCTCCGCCGCGTTCTTGGTCTTGCCCTCGCGAATGAGGATTTCGCCCAGACCGATGTACGCGGGCAGAAAGGTTCTATCCCGTTTCATGGCTCCGCGGAAGTAGCGGCGGGCCTTTTCCGGGTGTCCCCGCTCAAGGAATTGCCGACCGACCTCGTACGTGATACCGACCAGCAGACTCGCCTCGGCGCGCTGATCTTGTTCAGACAGGTTGGCCTTCACCAAGCGGTGCTGGATTTCCAGCGCGTCGCCCCATTGCTCCAGTCGGATGAACAGGTCGCGCTTGCGAATTGACGCCGTCAGATTGGCCTGGTCCAGGTTGAGGATATCCTGAAGCGTTTGCAGGGCTTCTTCGAACCGCTTGGCCCCTTCCAAGTCTTTTGCCAGCTCCAGGAGTACCTCAATGTTCCGTTCTTCGAGCCTGCGCGCGCTTCGATGGAGCCGGATCGCCTCCGCATGGTTCTTTTCAGCCCGGTAGATGTTACCGAGCCAGAGCAACGAGTCGACGCGGTTAGGATCAAGCGCCAGCGCTTTTTGAAACAGGCCGACCGCCTCGGCGATCCGCTTCGACAGGAACGCGTGGGTGCCCTCACGATGCAGGCCATCGACCTTCTCATCCCGTCGGCGCAGCCTGGTGTGTCTCCAGTTCGCGATTAAGTGCTTCGTCTCGCGCAGGCCGACCACCAAGGTGACCATCAGCGCGCCGATCGCCATCGAGAGGAGCACCAGAGAGACGGGGCTAAGGTCAAAGCTGGCAGTCGAGCTTGTCCGGATGCTGATTTCCCCTGGATTCAGCTCGCGGAAATACCCATAAATAAGACTGGCCACGATGACCAGAAACACTGTCAGCAGGATTCGGAGCAAGCGCTATCTCCCTCCCCGAGCCCGAGCGGAGCGAGTCTTGGTCGGACGAAGAGAAGCTACTGCGGAGGCCGATTGTTGTATCGGCAATCGCACCCGCTTCGCGTCTCCCCACAATTTCTCCAACCCGTAATGATGACGAATATCGCTGCGGAAGACATGGACCACGACATCGCCGAAATCCATTAGAATCCAATTCGCGGTCGAGGCGCCCTCAATGCTGAGGGGAGAGACACGCTGGCTGGCAAGCACGCTGTCGATGTAATCGGCGATGGCCCGGACCTGCCGCTCGGAATCACCGGAGCACAGGATCAGATAGTCGGCGACGGAGGTCAACTTGGCGACAGAGAGGATCAGG
>JAHWYE010000321.1 GCA_020028195.1 Nitrospirota bacterium | reverse complement strand
TTGGATTGTCCGTCCTGTTCAGCGAGCAATCCTATTCTGAAGAGATCGTCAAACGCTCAAGTCTTGAAGTGGAAGTGGGGCTCTCGACATGGATCAGTCAAGGGAATACCAAGTGGAGTCATAATGCCTCAGGGCCAAACTTTCCCAACAATCTCCTGGGCAACCCCACCTCTGAGCTTGACTACAAAGATGTCTGGAGTAATGTGGTAGAGCTTCATGGGCAAGTTAGCCTGCGCAACGGGGTGTTTTTTCGTGGCCAGTTTGGCTACGGTGGCATTGATGATGGGACACTAATTGATGATGATTACGTCAGCGCGGCTGGCGCGTCATTTTTTGGGACGACGGTGAGCGGTCCACAGCGTATTTCACGGACAGAAAGTGATATTGACGGGAGCAATCTATGGTATTTGAATGCAGATGTTGGATACAAGTTTCTCACCTTTGCTGGTGGGAGGGGGTCATTAAAGGGATTTGTGGGCTATCAATATTGGACGGAGAAATATGAAGCGAGGGGGATAACTCAACTTGAGTGCACCGCGGTGGGAACCTTCTGTAATCCGGTTGGACCCGTTTCGAATGTGGGCCAGACGACAGTTATTACCAATGAGGTCGAATGGAATTCGATCCGTCTTGGACTTGAAGGGGGGTATCAGATCACAAGGAGATTCAGCATCAGTGGGAGTGCCGCGTTTATACCCTACACGTCCTTAAAGAATGAGGATATCCATCACTTGAGGATCGATCTCCGTCAAGATCCCAGTTTTTCCATGAGTGGCACGGGCATTGGTGCCAACTTTGATGTAAGCATCAGCTATATGATCGTCAAACAGTTATTCTTCGATCTGGGATATCGATACTGGTGGCTCAAGGTGACGGATGGGGATTGGAACAGTCATCCAGTAGGCGGCCCCACGATTTCTGGGGAACTCAATGAGTTTCAGTCTATTCGTCAAGGGGTGACGTTGGGGCTGAATTATAAGTTCTAAATTTAACCGATCACGACTGCTCCTCCACGAACATCAGCCACCTCGCAGAATTTCTTGCTGCTGCCAATGATTCGACAGTAATGAGAGGTAATCTCCACGAGTTTCCCCTTGTGGGTGTGAAATTTCCCTCTGAGGACTTGGACTTTCTCTTTATCCACGGCACTGACTTCCAACAGCACGTCGCCTGTTTCTGTATCCGTGAGCTTCAGCCAGACCGGATCCGAAAAAAGGGACAGTGCGACCGGGCTGGTACTGAGTTGAAAACGGTTCTTGTCGTTAAACGCCCAGGAATTTCTCCGCAGGTGCGCGATGTGACTTCCCTCCGTATCATAGAGATCCATCGTCAGCAAGAGTTGGGTGTGATCGGCCTTCATCTCGAGCACGATCTGTTCCTTCCCGTGGAGGGTCAGGACGCCGTTCGCATTACGGAAGATATTTGATCCAACATTGAGTTCCATCACACTCCCCTGCTGTGTTCGTCTTGCCTGATGCTTTTCCCCCGAAAGAAGCTGGTATCAAAAGTTGCAAGAACGGTTCCATCTTTGTAGTCGCATCGTGCTTCTGTTCATCTTGGCCGCAGGGTGGCGTCTTCGTACTGGGTGAAGAGGCGCTTGGCTTCAGGGTGCAGCGGGGCCCCGGGGCTGTGGGGAATTCCCACCGACCTGAAGAGCGGGGTCAGCTTTCCATTCGGATGCAGGTACCCGGCGCGTAACGGCACGGAGCGGCGGTGATGCCGTACCAGGTGACAGGACGTCTGCCTGATGTTGGTGATCCAGTCTGCAACGTCCTGAGGATTCCCTATGGAGGCGGAGAGCAACAGGAGTCGGGCTTGGGCAGGACAGAAGATGATCGTCTCTTCCCAGACTACCCCGCGTTCCGGGTCGGCAAGGTACTGGGACTCGTCCATGATCACCAGACCGAGGGTGTCCAGGCGCACGTCAATTTCTCCACTTGCCGCGTCATACAGCAGGTTCCGCAAGATTTCGGTGGTCATGATGAGGAGCGGTGCTTGCGGGTTGTCTCGCCGGTCGCCTGTCAAGATCCCCACGCGATCAGATCCGAACAGCTTGGAAAACTCAGTGAATTTCGTGTTCGAGAGGGCCTTGAGGGGAGAGGTGTAGATCACCGTGCGATCAGATTCGATGGCTCGCCGTGCTGCTTCGCTGGCCACGTACGTTTTTCCGCTGCCGGTCGGGACGCTCACGATGACATCCGTCTCAGCCAGGTGGGCGAGGGCCTCTTCCTGCCAGGCATCGGGGACAAACGGGCGTGGCGGAGGGACGCCGATCCCTTCCAGGAAGGCTGGCAGATCAGTGGCCGATTCGGCCGGTTCAGACTCGCCTGGCTTGATTGTTTGTCTGTTAGACTGACCGGGCCGGGCGGCACGCCCCACGGGAGCTTCCGACTTCCGCCGGCGTCCGGTCGGCGGCTCGGTCCGAGACCCTTCCTGCATCAAAACCTGCAGATCTGATTCCAAGCCGGCTCGGTTCTCGACCGAGTGCCTGAGGAGCGCATCAATGAGACGCATCTTCCCGAGCCGGAAGTGCCGGTGGATTCGGTCTTGTGCGAGCCGATGGAGTCGTCCAACCGGCTGCTGAGCGAGTATTTTCTCCAGTTCGTCAGTGGTCATCTCTTCCTTCGTTAGGCGTGAGGGGTCAGGGGTAAGGGGGTTCGCCTCACGGTAACTCCTCAAGAACCCCTCGCCTGAGCGCCTTGATCGCGCGACTGGCGCGGTCGGCCAACCCGGGATGGCTCGAGCGGAGCGTGTGGAGCTGGGACAGGTATTCGAGAGTCCGAGCTAAGAGACGATAGATATCCCCTTCAGCCATCGTCGTTGTGCGGCACAGACCGATCCAGGTGAGAGTCGGATCGCCTATCCAGCGTTCCGTCAAGGCGGCCACGTCTGCGCGTAGCAGGGGTGGGTCCTCGTGCGGTGCCAAGGATTCGGCCAGTTGGCGGACCTGGCTGAGCAGAGAGGCCAATCCGTTGCTCATGCGGGGAAAGGAGCCCGGGCGGTCGTCATCAT
>JAHWYE010000320.1 GCA_020028195.1 Nitrospirota bacterium | reverse complement strand
TTGTCTCCTACCTTAATTTCAGGGGCCACGTCGGTCGCCATTCTGAACCTCCTTCAAATGGTTAAGGATGAGTGAGGGATTTGTCGATCTGTGAGGGTTTCTTGGTAACATGGCCGCTAAAAGTTTGTCAATCGGCCAAAAGGCCCATAAGACCCTTGATGGCTCACTCCTAAGTGGCTGAGATGACGACAGAATTTGACTCTAGTCTCTTTCGGCGAGTGAATGCCAGGTGATTTCTCTGAGAATCAGAGGAATGCCTGCGCGCGCCGCGTTTCGGTGTCGGATTACCTGAACAGCCAGTCCGAGTGATGGGACTGTGACCGTTGTCCCGACCTTTGGTGAATGGCCGAGTCGGAGAAGCTCCTGCGCGATTTCTGTCAGTCGCTCGATGACGGACTGGCTCGGCAGGCCAATTGGACTGAAGGTTTCCAGCTCGTCCAGGCCGAATTTGGCCAGTCCTAAGGTAAAGAACCAGTCACGTCCAACCTGTTCGGCTTCAGCCTGTTCGATTCTGAGGTGGTCGCTGAATCTGAACTGCTCGAGAGACAGGTCTTTCCAGTCGGAGGGGTTGAGGTACGCTTGCATGGTCACATCGTAGGCGGTGCCATCGGTCAGCAAGGTCAGACCCCTGGCCAGCCGTGCCGCATGGAGGATTTGATCGCAGGCACTGCCAGGCGAGGAACTGGTGGCGACCACCTGGCCGGCATGACTGTGGTCCCACCCGAGGCGGTCTCTCCATTCGCCGGCTTCGGCAGAGCTGAGGGCGATTCGAAACGAAGCTGACCATGGTCCGTGGCTGGCCCATACTACCGAAGAATCATGGTCGGGACCAGTCGCCTTACCAGGTTCGCTCCTCAGTCGGATCGGTCCACCATATTCGAGGTCAAACCAGGACTGTAAGTCCGAACAGATTGGCGGGGCAAAGGAATAGCCGATGAGATACAGAGGACGCCCGGCACGAGATGGTTTGGGAAGCTTGCGTCGAATTTTCATCTGCCGGTGGCCATGGGATTGCAGTCATTTGTGGCGGTCCCTGCGCGCCTTTCTTCGATCCTCCTGGTTCAACAGACGTTTGCGGATCCGCAGACTCGTCGGCGTCACTTCAATGAGCTCGTCGGCGCCGATGTATTCCAAGGCGAACTCCAGCGTCACCTGTTTGGGCGGGGTGAGGGTCAAGGCCTCGTCGGACCCTGACGCACGCATGTTCGTGAGGTGCTTGGTCTTGCAGATATTCACGTCCAGGTCTTCATCACGGTTGTTCTCCCCGACCACCATCCCCTGATAGACCTCCACGCTCGGCCCGATGAACAGGCTGCCCCGTTCCTGGATCATGAAGAGGCCATAAGCGTTGCTGGTGCCATCCTCAAACGCCACCAGCGATCCGTGCGGTGCGACCACCAGCGTACGTTCATCCACCGGCTCGTACCGCTGGAAGACGTGATGCATGATGACCGTGCCGCGGGTCTTTGCCAGCAGGGCGTTCTTGAGGCCGATGACACCGCGGGTTGGAATGTGGTATTCCAGGTGCATCTCGCTGGAACTCCCTTCCGCATGCACCAGCTTCATGTGTCGGAGCTCGCCGCGTCGGCCTCCAACCTCCTCGATGACCGAGCCCTGGTATTCCAAAGGGACATCAATGGTCAACTCCTCATAGGGTTCCGTCACGACCCCGTTCTCATGGTGGAGGATGACCTCCGGTTGCGACACCTGCAGCTCGTAGCCTTCACGTCGCATCTGCTCGATCAGGACTGCCAGGTGCAATTCGCCACGGCCCGCCACCAGGAACCGATCTGGGCTGTCGGTCTCCTGCACGCGCAGGGAAACGTTGGTTTCCAGTTCCTTGAACAGGCGCTCCCTGAGGTGACGTGAGGTCAGGTACTTGCCTTCCCGGCCGGCGAAGGGGCTGGTGTTCACGGCAAAGGTCATCTGGACGGTCGGCTCGTCGATCGCCACCGGCGGGAGCGCGATCGGTTGCTCGGCATCGGCAATGGTCTCGCCGATGCCGAGCTCCGGCAGGCCTGCCACGGCGACGATTTCGCCTGCGTCAGCCCTCTCGACCTCCAGCCGATCCAGCCCGGAAAAAACGGACAGGTCGGTCACCTTTCCGGAGAGCTGGGTCCCGTCCTTCTTGATTTGGACGACGCTCTGGCGTTTGGCGATAGAGCCTGACTGAACTTTGCCGATCCCCATCCTGCCTTTATAGGAGTCGTAAGCGAGGGCCAGCACGAGGATCTGAAGGGGGGTCTCGGGATTGACCGCCGGGGCTGGGATCTGTTGGAGAATCGTGTCCAGCAGTGGCGCAATGTCTGTGCCCGGCTTGTTCACGTCCAGCGTGGCGGTTCCGTTGATCGCGGAGGTATAGACGACCGGAAAGTCGAGCTGCTCGTTGTTCGCGCTCAGGTGCGCGAACAGGTCGAAGGTACGGTTCAGGACGTCATCCACGATCGCGTCAGTCCGATCAATCTTGTTGATGACCACGATGGCCCGGTGCCCCAGGGCGAGCGCCTTGCGCAGCACGAAGGTCGTTTGCGGCATCGGACCTTCTTTGGCGTCTACCAGCAACAAAACGCCCTCAACCATCCTCAGGGTGCGCTCGACTTCGCCTCCGAAGTCGGCGTGCCCAGGCGTGTCCACTAGGTTGATCTTCACGCCGTTGTACGTGACGCTGGCATTCTTGGCTCGAATCGTGATGCCTCGCTCACGCTCCTGATCCATGGAATCCAGAATGCGCTCGCCCATCTCATTGATCTTCCGGTGCGCATGGGTCTGCCGGAGCATGGCGTCCACCAGCGTCGTCTTCCCGTGATCTACGTGGGCGATGATCGCAATATTCCGGATGTCGTTCCGGCGGTCCGACGGCGGGCGTCTGAGCAGATGGGGCTGGTTGGTGGCGGTCTGCTGGTCCATCGGGTGATCGGGTCCTTTCAGTCAAAAAAAAGACGCCTCTCCGCGCAGGCGTCGGATAGTACTATACATGAAATGACCTTGAAATCACAAGCAACGCGCTCGATGTGCATCGA
>JAHWYE010000319.1 GCA_020028195.1 Nitrospirota bacterium | reverse complement strand
TGTCGTACGTACGATGCCGCTAAGAAAAATAGGAACTACCGAAAGTGCGAGCTGTCCTGGATTCTCGAGAGCAATACAGCAGCCAATGCCGTTCTGAAACAATTGGGCGCCCGGAGGTCAAAAACCTACAGGATTTATGAAAAGCAGCTTTAGCCGGATCATCCATCTTAAGGCCTCGGTCCAGTTCTGCAACGAGATGGCGTTCCATTCTTAGTTTCATCCTCGTGCTGTTTCCCCATAACGGGCAGAGGGAGCATGTCGCGGGCGGCGGGGGCGTACGCTGGGGTGGAAGGGGAGGTGGAGGGGCAAGGGAGCAAACGTCTTGGGCAGGCTCGGAGGGGCGGTCACGTAGAGCTCAGGAGCGTCACCTCGGCAGGAAAGCGAGGGGGCCGGTGGCGCCGGGACGGATCAGGCCGGCATCCGTTCAGCGCTCCAACCAGAGGGCCTCAGGGTCCTCGATAAGTTCCTTGACTCGTCCCAGGAACAGGGACGCCTCGCGACCGTCCACGATGCGGTGATCGAAGCTGAGCGCCACGTACATCATCGGGCGGATGACGATCTCACCGCCCCGCGCGATGGGCCGCTCCTCGATCTTGTGAAGGCCTAAGATGCCCACCTGAGGCGGGTTGAGAATGGGGGTGCTGAGCAACGTGCCAAAGACACCACCGTTGGTAATGGTGAAGGTGCCCCCACGGAGATCCTCCAAGGAAAGGGCGCCTTCCTCGGCTTTCCGGACATATTCGTCGATTGCCTTCTCGATCTCCGCAAAGGACATCCGATCGGCATCCCGCAGCACCGGCACCACCAACCCTTCCGTCGCGGCGATGGCGATGCCGATGTCATAATAACGCTTCAGGACCATCTCATCGCCCTGGACTTCGGCGTTGAGCCGGGGACAGCGCGTCAGCGCCCCGATGGCGGCGCGAACGAAGAAAGGCATGATGCCAAGGCTCAGGCCATGCTGCTCCTGGAACGACTCCTTTCCGCGACGCCGGATTTCCATCACCGCGCTCATGTCGATTTCGTTGAAGGTGGTGAGCATGGCCGCCGTGTGTTGCGCCTCTACGAGGCGGCGGGCGATGGTCTGCCTGCGGCGGGACATGCGCACGCGCTCGTCGCGCCCCTCCCGCTTGGCGGCGGGCACGGGTTGCGATGCACCGGCTCCCGCGGTGACGGCTGGCGTGGCCGGTATCTCAGCCTGCCTGGAGGCCTTCTGCCTCTCCAGAGAGCTCAGGATGTCCTCCTTGGTCACCCTCCCGCCGGGACCGCTCGCGGGCACCTGCGCCAGATCGACGCCATACGCCTGGGCGAGGCTCTTGGCCACGGGGGTAGCCTTGGCTCTCTCTTCCGCTGGAGTGCGCATCGGCTCCTGTGGCGGCGCCTCTTCGATCACCCCCAGCACGTCACCGACCCTTACATCTTCGCCCTCTTTTCGTTCGATGCGGACCAGCACGCCGGTGCGCTCGGCGCCCACCTCCAGGTTGACCTTATCGGTCTCCAGGTCGGCCACCGCCTCTCCTACGGCCACGCGATCGCCTTCTCGTTTCAGCCAGCGGGCCACTGTGGCCTCGACGACCGATTCACCCAGCTCGGGGACAACGATCTTGATTGGCATGGCCCCTTCCTCGAGCCTATGTCTCTTTCGAGGAGATGAACACGTCTTCCGCGATGGCTGAGTTCAGATCGTAGGCGTGCTCAACAAGGGTCCTCTGATTGGTCGCATGCCAGGCCGACGATCCCTCCGTTGGACTGGAATTGGGGGGCCGGCCGATATAGCGGAGAGACCAGCGCCCGTTGATCAACGCGCCCAGGTGCGGCCGTAAAGAGATCCACGCGCCCATGTTCTCCGGCTCCTCCTGCACCCAGGCCACCGATTCCAGCTTGGGATAGCAATCCAGCACCGGCCGCAGATCGTCCGCGGGGAAGGGATAGAGTCGCTCGATCCGAGTGATGGCGATGCCCGGAGTCTCGGCACGATGCCCGCTTGTCACCAGGTCAACATGAATCTTGCCGCTGCAGAGGATGAGGCGGCGGACCTCCTCAGGCCGCTGTCTGGCCTGCGCGTCATCGATCACCGGCTTGAAGCGTCCCTCGGCCAGATCCCACAAGGACGAGCAGGCGAGGGGATGCCGCAACAGGCTCTTGGGGGTCAATACCACGAGAGGCAAGGGATCGGCCTCCAACAGCGCGGCCTGCCAGCGGAGCAGGTGGAAGTATTGGGCTGCAGTGGTGCAGTTGGCGATCCGCATGTTCGTCTCTGCCGCGAGTTCCAGGAACCGCTCCAGGCGGGCGCTGGAATGGTCGGGCCCCTTGCCCTCATAGCCGTGGGGCAGGAGCATCACCAGTGAGGGTGTCTGTCCCCACTTGGCCCGAGCCGACGCGACGAACTCATCGATCATCATCTGGGCCCCGTTGACAAAGTCCCCGTATTGAGCCTCCCAGATGATCAGTCGTCCCGGCTCTTGCACGTTGCAGCCGTACTCAAAGCCGATGGCGGCGTTCTCCGTCAGGGGGCTGTTGAACACCGCGAAGGCAGCTTTCGCCTGGGGCAGAGCCTGCAGGGGCGTGAAAACCTTCCCGGTCTTCATGTCATGAAAGACGGCATGGCGCTGCCCGAACGCGCCCCGCTCGACATCCTGGCCGGTGAGCCGGATGGCAATGCCGTCTTCCAGGATCGAGGCGAAGGCTAGCTGCTCGGCCGTCGCCCAGTCGATGCCGGGCTCGTCGAGTGTGGCCAGAGCTGTGCCTCGCCGCTGCATGGCGCGTTCTAGCTTCGGATGAAGCGTAAATCCCTCAGGCACCCGCAGGAGCGACGCGTGAAGCTCCCGCAATCGCTGGGCGGGAACGGCCGTCTGGACCCGCCGTGCCGCGCCGGGCGGCGGGGCCTTGGGCTGTGGTTCGACCAGTTCCACTTCGGGATGGAGAGACTCCAGCACACGCTGAAGTGCTTGCATCCGGTTCTGCATCAGTTTCTTCGGCCAGCCTCCATCGATAAGCCCACGTGTGATCATGGTGGTGGCCCACAGCTCTCTCACC
>JAHWYE010000318.1 GCA_020028195.1 Nitrospirota bacterium | reverse complement strand
CATTTTGACACTCGCTTGAGAGAAAAGACCGCAAAGATGACGAAGATCTCAGCCAGGCATCCAGGATGGTCAAAAAGGCCATCCAGCGCGGCCGCAGCGAACGAAAGGCCGAGGCGTACTCTTTGCGCGGTACGTTGAGGCCTTAAGTGAAGCGAGAACAAAGCTGGAGGCCTTTTTCAACATCCTGTTAGAAAAAACCTGCTGAAAGGCCGGGAGCATGCCAACCAAACGAATTCACGCTCTCCTGGAAAAAGAACGCACGCTCGTCTTTCCCGGTGTGTATGACGCCCTCGGCGCAAAACTGGTCGAGCAGGCCGGGTTCCCGCTGACCTTCATCTCTGGGTACAGCGTGGCGGCGACCCAGCTCGGACTGCCGGACTTCGGCTACCTCACCCAGACGGAGATGGTGGCAGTCGCCAAACGGGTCTGCGGCTCCGTGAAGATTCCCGTCATTATCGACGCAGACACCGGGTACGGCAATGCCCTGAATGTCATCCGTACGGTCAACGAGTTGATCGACGCCGGCGCAGCCGGCATGTTTCTGGAGGACCAAGTCTGGCCTAAGCGGTGCGGACACATGAAGGGCAAGCGAGTCATCCCGGTCGAGGAACAGGTCCAGAAGATCCGAGCCGCCGCGGACGCGCGCGGGACACGAGACTTCTTTATCGTGGCGCGGACGGACGCCCGCCAGGTCACCAGCCTGGACGAGGCAATCGGGCGGTGCCGACGGTATAAAGAAGCCGGCGCCGACGCGCTGTTTGTTGAAGCACCGAGAAGCAGGGAGGAGCTGGCCGCCATTGCCCGAGAGCTGCCTCCGCCTCTGGTCGCCAACATGTTGGAAGGAGGCGTGACACCGCTCCTGACGAGAGACGAGTTAGAACAAGTCGGCTTCCAGCTCGTGGTCTGCCCCTTGACGGCGCTGTACGCCTCGGCCAAGGCAATGCAGGACATGTTCGGCCTGATCAAGAGCGCCGGCACCACGCGAGCGGCACTGGACCGTCTCATCCCGTTCCAGCAGTTCCACGGGATCATTGACCTCGATGCCTATTATGCCCTCGACGATCGGTACCGAACCCCCGAAGAGTAGCGCCTCGGCAAGCCTCTTCTCAAAATCCGCTCTGTGTTTGGACATCACGTCACATGGTGCTACACTTTACGTAAGGAAACGGAGAGGACTCATGCAAGGGAGAGGCACAGGGATCGGTCATGTCATCGCTCCGCTCGCGTTTGCCCTTATTCTGTTCATCGGGTACCAGGTATGGTTCAAGCCAACGGCTAATCAACTGGTCGCTCCAACCGACTCTGCGGTCGAGACCCCAGACCCTTCCGCCCAACCTTCCCTAGCCCCCATCTCCGCCAGGCCGCCGGACCAGCCGGCCGCCCGTGAGGGCGGACAGGTTCGCGTCCTTGAGCCCGGTGAAGTGCCAGCTTCGAAGCATGCGAACCAGCTGCTGGCCATCAGGGACTCAATTGAGAAAGGGAACGATGAGGAAGCCCAGGCCAAGCTCCTGGCCCTTCCCCGAGAAATCAGCGGTGATCTGGCAATCAAGTCGTACACCGCGATTCTGTGGAACAACCTGGGAGTCCTCAAGGAAAAGGCCCGCGGGACGGAAGCCGCGGTCCCGGCATTCCGGACTGCGGTGTCGCTTGATCCGAAAAACCCCACGTCAAATCTGAACCTCGCCCATGCCTACTGGGAACTCCGCGACCCAGCCCTGACTCCGGAGTTTCTGGAGAAAGTCATGCGCTTGGCCCCTGATAATCCCTTCCCCCACCTCGCGCTGGCGGACCTGCTTTATGAGAAGGACGACCTGGCCGGGGCCGCGCTCCACCTTGACCAGGCTACGGAACGAGCCCGGCAGGATCCTTCACTGCACTCCTACCTGCAGGCCGTGACCGCCAGAGTGAAACGGACGGAAAAGACCGAGCGCGGCTTCGCAACCCGTGAGAGTTCCCATTTCACCGTAAAATTCGACGGAGGGGAGGATTACGAGACCTGGACCCGCGTGTTGGAAATTCTGGAGGACGCTTACCGGGATATCGGTCAGAAGTTCGGCTACTTCCCCTCGAAACCGATCATGGTCGTGTTGCACACGACGAACACGTTCGAGACCGCCACGGGAAGCCCGGCCTGGGCCGATGCGCTCTACGACCCGATCTTAGGGCGCATTCAGATCCCGACCCAGGGGGCACTCACAGACGAGAAGTGGCTGGCCCGTGTGTTGCGCCATGAGTTTGTCCACGCACTCTTGCACGAAAGGATGGGAGTGCAGGCTGGTCGTCTTCCCACCTGGCTCAACGAAGGCCTGGCCATGCAGTTGGCAGGCGACCCCTGGCCCGATATCGATCAATTGGTCCGGGGAGAAATTCGACTGATTCCACTCAACCTCCTCGAAGGAGGCTGGGGAGGCCTTTCAACAGAGGCTGCGACCGTCGCCTATCTCGAAGGCAACTCCGCAACCCTGTACCTCATCGACCGGTTCGGGATGAACATGGTGGGGGAGATCCTCGGGCATCTCAAAGCGGGACAATCCATTGCCGCCGCGATGCAGGACAAGCTGTCCATGCCGTATGATCAGTTCCAGCGACAGTGGGTGGAGAATCTGAACGAAAAACTGAGAGCCCGCAGGACTTAAACAGGAGAGCCGGCGGTAGAGAACATCCCCGGAATTCAATCTTTCGAGGGAACCTGACCAAACCAGCGATAGCGGTAACGGGCGACGACCCGGTAGGCGAGATCGGCGAGCGGCTTCAGAACGGGAATACGCAACATGGCGAGCAGAAGACGCCCGCCGCGCAGGCCTGGCAGCATGGGAAGAAACGCGTCGAGTCCCCTCCTGACCCTGCCATCGGCCTCCACTAGGAAGGCCACATCAGGACGGCCTGGCCGATACTCGCTTCCCAGGCAACGGGCCGCTTCTTCGCTCTGATACGGGACGAATCGAACTTTTCCATCCAGCCGAGCTCCCTCCAGGCGCTCAAGCCCTTCCTTGGCCGTGACGCAGAGGCGGCACTGCCCATCGTAGATCAGGATGCGCTCCGGA
>JAHWYE010000074.1 GCA_020028195.1 Nitrospirota bacterium | reverse complement strand
GGCGCTGACGGCGGAGCTGATCTCGCCGATTGCGATGGATCAGGGGTTGCGGTTTGCGGTGCGGGAGGGCGGCAAGACGGTCGGCTCGGGCGTGGTGACGGAAATTGTAGCGTGATGGGGGCGGGAGCGGCAGGGCCGCCCTCGTGCTCGTGCACCGCGCACGTTCAGAAAGTGCTCGGTGGACACGCGCAGTAAGGCCGGCCCCGCCGCTCCGCGCTCCGGGAGCAACGGCTCGATCACGACCGAGTGAAAGGGAAGGGGTAGGAGATGCGTGACATTATCGCGATGGCCTGTTCGGTCTGCAAGCAGCGAAATTATTCCACCATGAAGAATAAGAAAAACGATCCGGACCGTCTGGAGCGGAATAAGTATTGCCGCTTTTGTCGGAAACACACGCCCCACAAGGAGGTCAAATAGAGTGTTGAGTTGTGAGTTATGAGTGCTGAGTTTACGAGAGCCTCGCCTTCAACTCAAAACTTATCACTCAAAACTCAAAACTTGAGAAGAGGGGCATGGTGTTCAACGGCTAGCACGTCGGTCTCCAAAACCGAAGGTCCGGGTTCGATTCCTGGTGCCCCTGCCACGGTGGATCTGTGAGCCGTTCGGCCACGCATTGATAGTCATCAAGGAAGGGATCGTTCCATGTTCACGAAGCTCTGGTCTTCCATCGTTGAATTTCTGGCCGACGTCAGGAGCGAATTCAAGAAGGTATCGTTTCCCACCAGGAGTGAAACGACTGGGTCCACAACAGTTGTGATCGTGTTCTGCGTGATCATGTCGATCTATCTCTCGTTCGTGGATTCATTCCTGGTCTGGTTGATCAGCAAGGTGATATGAACATCGCGGGTGAGCCAGAAGGTTTGTCACAGATGGAGCCGGGCAAGCATTGGTATGTAATCCATACTTACGCTGGGTTTGAGGGTCGGGTCAGGACCAGTATCATGGAACGAGCGAATCAGATGGGGCTGACCGAAAAGCTGGGGCAGGTGCTTGTCCCGACGGAAGAGGTCATCGAGATCAAGGACGGAAAGCGCCGGACGTCCAAGCGCAAGTTCTTCCCAGGCTACGTCTTGCTGGAGCTGGACACCCCGCTGACCGATGAGACGCTCCTGATGATTAAGGACACACCCAAAGTGACTGGTTTCGTCGGCGGCGGCGCGCAACCGATCCCGTTGACTCTGGATGAGGTGGAATCCCTGCTCAAGCAGGTGGATTCTGGAACCGCAGGGCCTCGGGAACAGGTCCGGTTTATCAAAGGCGACAACGTCCGCATCATCGACGGTCCGTTTCTTGGGTTCAATGGTCTGGTGGATGAGGTGGATGCCGATCACAACCGGGTCAAAGTGTTGGTGAGCATTTTTGGTCGATCCACGCCGGTGGAGTTGGGTTTTCTGCAAGTCGAGCGCATTTGAGAACTGTTCGAGGTTGACTTGTGAATGATGAATTGAGGAGGCAAGCGATTCAAACTTGAATATTCAAAATTCAGAATTCGGAACGGAGTGACGGATGGCAAAGGAAGTCACAGGGCAGATCAAATTGCAGATTCCGGCGGGGAAAGCCAATCCCGCTCCACCTGTCGGCCCCTCTCTCGGGCAGCATGGCGTGAACATCATGGAATTCTGCAAACAATTCAATGCCAGGACCCAGAAAGACGAAGGCAGCATTATCCCGGTCGTGATCACGGTGTATAAGGACCGCACGTTCACGTTCGTGACACGCACGCCGCCGGCGTCCGATCTTTTGAAGAAGGCCTCCGGAATCATCAAGGGGTCGGGAGTCCCCAACAAGGATAAGGTCGGGAAGATTTCCAAAGCTCAATTGCGAGACATCGCGAAGCTGAAAATGGCCGACCTGAACGCGGCGGATCTGGCGGGCGCCATCAACATTATCGAGGGAACCGCCCGGAGTATGGGGATTGTGATCCAGGGTTAGCTGGCCGCCTTGCATGCCGAGGCGAGGGAGTTCCACATGGGCAAGAAGATGAAGGCGGCTGAGAGCAAGGTTGAGCCTCGACTCTATGGACTGAAGGAGGCCGTCGATCTTGTGAAACGGACCGCCTACGCGAAATTCGATGAGTCCGTGGATTTGGCTATCCGACTGGGAGTGGATCCCAAGAGGTCGGATCAAATGGTTCGAGGCACAACGGTGCTTCCTCATGGGACCGGGAAGAAACTCCGCGTGCTCGTGTTCGCAAAAGGGGAAAAAGAACAGGAGGCCAGACAGGCCGGGGCGGATTACGTGGGTGCCGAGGACTTCATGGAGAAGATCAAGGGCGGGTGGATGGAGTTCGATCAAGCGATTGCGACCCCCGACCTGATGGGCGCAGTCGGCAAACTTGGCAAGGTGCTCGGGCCTCGCGGGTTGATGCCAAACCCGAAAGCGGGCACCGTGACGTTCGAAGTGGCGAAGGCCATTGCGGAGATCAGGAAGGGGCGGGTTGAATACAAAGTCGAGAAGGCTGGCATCGTGCAGGTGCCGATCGGCAGGGTGTCGTTCGATTCGGAACGGTTGTACGAAAATGCCCATGCGATCTTCGAATCGGTGGTCAAGGCCAGGCCGGCTTCCTGTAAAGGGCGGTATCTCAAGAGCGCGACGCTCTCCAGCACGATAGGTCCCGGGATTAAGCTGGACACGGTGGCTATTACCAAGCTCTGGAGCTGAGGCGGACGTTAAACGTAAATCGTGAATCGTCGCGGTCGAATCCGGCGTTTAACGAATAACGATTAACGAGGAAACAAATGAAAAAAGAAGAGAAAGCCGCGGTGGTGGCCGAATTGAATGAGAAATTCTCAAGGGCACGGATCGCGGTGTTAACCGAGGGCACCGGCCTGCCGGTCAATCAGGTCACCGAGCTGCGCAAGCAACTGCGGGGAGCCAAGGCAGAATACAGGGTCCTCAAGAATAGGATCGCCGCGCGCGCCATCGAGGGGACCACACTGGTTGGCGTGAAAGCGCATCTTCAGGGTCCCCTGGCTCTGATGATCGGGTATGACGATCCCGTGCTCCCGACGAAGATTCTTCGCGATTTCATCCAGGCCGAAAAGCGAGGCGAAAAAATCAAAATTCGCCTTGGGGTGTTGGAGGGGAAGCTACTCCAGCCCCCGCAATTGAGCGCTGTGGCCAGTCTCCCCGCTCGGGGCGTGTTGCTCGCCATGCTCCTGTCGGGGCTGCAGGGACCGATTCGAGGCCTGGTCTTTACGCTGAGCGCACTGTTGAGAGGGCTGGTAGGCGTAATCAGTGCCATTCAGGAGAAAAAGAAAGGAGAAGGAGAGATGCCAACGACTGAGGGAAAGCTGTCGCAGGAAGAATTCGTCAGAGCGATCGAGAGCATGAGCGTGCTCGAGCTGTCGGAGTTGGTCAAGGGGCTGGAAGCCCGGTTTGGCGTGACGGCGGCTGCACCGGTGGCGGTCGCGGCTGCTCCGGCCGGTGGTGGGCCAGCGGCTGCCGCGGAGGAGAAAACGGCCTTTGACGTGATCCTGGCCAGTGCGGCGGCGGACAAAAAGATCCAGGTGATCAAAGTCGTCCGGGAGCTCACGAGTCTCGGTCTCAAGGAGGCCAAGGATCTCGTGGAGGGCGCGCCCAAGCCGGTGAAGACCGGGGTGACGAAGGAAGAAGCGGAGACCATGAAGAAGAAGCTGGAAGAGCACGGCGGCAAGGTCGAAGTGAAGTAGAAGCTACTAGCGAACAGCGAATAGCCAACAGCGTTTTGCTGCGAGCTATTGGCGTGTCACCAGGAGGAGTGTGGACATGACGGAACCGCCTGTGAACGGGTTAATTGAGCGGAAAGATTTCTCGCGGATCTTTGCCAGCATCGACATCCCTGATCTGATTGAAATCCAGAAGCGGTCGTACGAACAGTTTCTGCAAATGGAGGGACATCCAGACCGGCGGGAGGACAAGGGGCTCCAGGCGGCGCTGACAGGCGTCTTTCCGATCGCCGACTACAATAACACGGCGGTGCTGGAGTTCTCCAGTTATTCATTGGGCACCCCGAAATACGAGGTGCGTGAGTGCCTCGAGCAGGGGATGACCTATGCCGTTCCGCTCAAAGTCAGGGTTCGGCTGGTGGTCTTTGACAAAGAAGACAAGGGACCGAAGAAGAAAGTGCTCGACGTCCGTGAGCAGGAGGTCTACGTCGGTGAACTTCCGCTCATGACCGAGCGAGGCACGTTTATCGTGAATGGGACGGAACGGGTGGTGGTGAGCCAGCTCCACCGCTCGCCCGGCGCCTCTTTCACCCATGACAAGGGACGGACGCACGCGAGCGGGAAAGTCCTCTATTCCGCCCGCATCATTCCCTACCGGGGGTCATGGCTGGATTTCGAGTTTGATGCGCGGGACATTCTGTACGTCCGAATCGATCGTCGCCGGAAGATGCCGGCTACGATTCTGCTGAAAGCCTTCGGCTATTCCAGCGATGATCTGCTCAAGATGTATTACCCGGTCGAGGAGATCAGGGTGGTCAAGGGCAAGCTCCTTCGCAAACTGGATCCGGAGATACATCATGGCCTCAAATGTTCCAGTGAGGTCACGGAGAAGGGGAGCAAGGAGCCGCTGGTCCGGGAAGGAGCCAAGCTCACCAAAGTCCTGATCGCTCGACTTCGCGCGGCGGGGGTCAAGGAGATTCCTGTCACCGCCGCCGAGTTGGTCGGACGGGCTGTCCTGACGGAGTTGGTAGATCCGGTCACCAAGGAAAAGATTCTCGACAAGAACCAACGGCTGATGCCGGGGGTGGTCGAGAAGATTCTCGCCAGCCACGTCGAAAGTTTCAAGGTCATCTATTTGGACACCGCCACGGCGACGCCGGTGATTCTGGATACTTTAGAGGTGGAGCGGACCGGTTCAAAGGAAGAGGCGATGGTGGAGATCTACAAGCGCCTGAGGCCGGGAGAGACGCCGTCCGTCGAAACCGCCAAAGTGCTCTTCGACAACCTGTTCAACAATCCCAAACGGTATGATCTCTCGCCGGTCGGCCGGCTCAAGCTGAATAAAAAACTTGGACTGGATCTTCCGCTCGAACAGCGGACGCTGACGGCTCAGGATATCGTCGAGGTCATTCGATATCTGGTGAACCTCAAGATGGGCAAGGGCGAGATTGACGACATTGATCATCTGGGAAATCGCCGAGTCCGGTCGGTCGGCGAGTTGCTTGAGAACCAGTTCAGGCTGGGCCTGGTGCGGATGGAGCGAAGCATCAAGGAGCGGATGAATCTCCTGGATATGGAAACAGTGTTGCCGCACGATCTCATCAATGCGAAGCCGGTTGTGGCGGCGATCAAGGAATTCTTCAGCAGCAGCCAGCTCTCCCAGTTCATGGACCAGACGAATCCGCTGGCGGAAATCACCCACAAGCGCCGGCTGTCCGCGCTGGGGCCTGGGGGGTTGACCCGTGAGCGCGCGGGATTCGAGGTGCGCGATGTGCATCCGTCGCATTACAGCCGCATCTGCCCGATCGAGACCCCCGAAGGGCCGAACATCGGACTCATCACCTCGCTGGCCACCTACGCGCGCATCAACGACTTCGGGTTCATTGAGGCCCCGTACCGGAAGGTTCGGAAAGGCCGGGTGACGGACGAAATCGAGTTTCTGTCCGCCATTGAAGGCGAGCGGTACGTCATTGCGCAAGCCAACTCGAAGCTGGATGGGGCGGGTCGGCTCGTCTCGGAAACCGTGTCGGCCCGGTTCGCGGGTGATTTTATCACGGCGACGCCGGACAAGGTTGAGTACCTGGACGTCTCGCCCAAACAGGTCGTCAGCGTCGCCACGGCCCTCGTGCCGTTCCTCGAGCACGACGATGCCAATCGGGCCCTCATGGGTTCGAACATGCAGCGGCAGGCAGTGCCCTTGATCAAGACGGAAGCTCCCCTGGTCGGAACGGGGATGGAGGCTGTCGTCGCGCGGGACTCCGGCTATGTGGTGCAGGCGAAACGGGCCGGCGTGGTGGAGAGCGTGGACGCCAGGCGGATCGTCGTCCGCGCGGAGTCTGGGAAAAAGGAGGAGGGGAGACGACGGAGCGACATCAACTTGGACGTGTATGACCTGATCAAGTTCCAGCGTTCCAACCAGAATACCTGCATCACGCAGACGCCCGTCGTCCGCCTGGGGCAACCGGTGAGAAAAGATCAGGTGCTGGCGGATGGCCCGGCCATTGATCGTGGCGAACTGGCGCTCGGGAAGAATGTGCTAGTGGCGTTCATGCCTTGGGGCGGGTTTAATTTCGAGGACGCGATTCTGTTGAGCGAGAAGCTCGTGCGGGAGGATGCCTTCACCTCGATCCACGTCGAAGAATTCGAGGTGGAAGCGCGCGACACCAAGCTGGGGAAGGAAGACATCACGCGCGATATTCCAAACGTCGGAGAAGAGGCGCTCAGGAACTTGGACGAGAGCGGCATCATCCGCATCGGGGCCGAGGTCAAGCCGGGAGATATTCTGGTCGGCAAGGTGACGCCCAAAGGCGAAACGCAACTGACGCCGGAGGAGAAGTTGCTCCGAGCGATCTTTGGAGAAAAGGCGGGCGATGTGAAGGACACGTCGCTGCAGGTGCCCCCGGGGGTGGAGGGCATTATCGTCGATGTCAAAATCTTTTCGCGCAAAGGGATGGACAAAGACGAGCGGTCCAAGAGCATTGAGAGCGACGATGTGCTCAAGCTGCAGCGGGACCATCAGGATGAGCGGCGGATCCTCGACGAGGACAAGCACAAGAAGATTCGCAAACTCCTGCTGGGGAAAGTCGTGGGGCGGGATCTGATGGATCCCGAAAGCGGCGACGTAATTCTGAAAAAGAAGGGCAAGCTGACTGCCGAGATCCTGAAGAAGCTCTCTGACGAGAACGTCCGACACATCATTCTGAGCGATCCTGACGAGCAGAAGCAGCTCGAAGAGATGGAGCGGCGCGCCAAGGAGCAGGGCGAGGATCTCCAGACGTTGTATGACGAGAAAGTCGGGAGGCTGAAGCGCGGTGATGAACTTCCGCCCGGCGTGATTAAGCTGGTCAAGGTCTATATCGCGATGAAGCGGAAGGTGTCCGTCGGGGATAAGATGGCCGGTCGGCATGGGAATAAAGGAGTGGTCTCCAGGATTCTCCCCGAGGAGGACATGCCGTACCTGCCGGACGGCACCCCGGTCCAAATCGTCCTGAATCCGCTGGGAGTCCCGTCGCGCATGAACGTGGGCCAGATCCTCGAGACCCACCTCGGGTGGGCTGCGAAAGCTCTTGGCCTGCACGTCTCCAGTCCGGTGTTTGACGGGGCGTCTGAGAAAGAGATCAAGGAGCTGTTGAAGAAAGGTAAGCTGCCGTCCAGCGGGCAAAGCGCCTTGTACGATGGACGGACCGGCGAGCTCTTCGGGAGCCCCGTCACGGTGGGGCACATGTACATGATGAAACTGCACCACCTCGTGGATGACAAAGTCCA
>JAHWYE010000317.1 GCA_020028195.1 Nitrospirota bacterium | reverse complement strand
TCCACGGCAGCCGGTTGAGCCGGGACGGCACTGCCGGCTTGCTCAGCCAGCAGCCAGGGCTACGGATCGTCCGGGCCTACAGCAACGCCGCGGAAGTTCTCTCAGAACCCATCGTGACTGACCATATCCTGCTGTACGATCTCGCCACCGGCAGGACGGGGCCCAGCAGCTCATGGCGCTGCACGGGCGGCTGCCGCAGGCGAAGATCCTGATGTTCAATGTGGTGGACGACGATCAGGCGATCATCGAGTGCGTGCGTATCGGCGCTTCCGGGTGCGTCCTCCAAGACGCGACGATGGACGAGCTGGTGTTGGCGATCCGGTCGGTGGCGCGCGGCACCCCGCACAGCTCGGCGCGCGTCATCACCTCCCTGTTCTCCTATGTCGCCAGTCTGCAAGCCGGGGAGGATCGGCCACCCCCTTCAAACCTCACGCCGCGCGAGGAACAGATTCTGCAGCTGCTGGCCGAAGGGTTGAGCAACAAGGAGATCGCGCAGCAGCTTCATCTGCAGCCCCAGACAGTGAAGAACTACGTGCACCTCATTCTGCAAAAACTCGACCTCCGCAGCCGCCTCGAGGTCTTCAGACTGTTCCGCTCCGGCAGACGCTAGCAGCGAGTGCTGTTCATTCCCCACAGTGCCGTCCTTCATGTCCTCCGGCACGGGCAATCTCGTCATGAACTAACGCTCCCAGGGGGCTTGACTTTAAACTTGAGTTTAGGGTTTAGTCTGGATGCAAACGCTAGAGGGGAGGATCCTATGCAACAGACAGGTAGGAAAATCAGCGACCTCGCCGACAAACTCGTGAGCGCTTTCCCCGGATTTGATCTCACGGGTCAGAGGATCGCGGTCAAGCTGTACCGACTGCTTGCGGAGGGTGACCCGGTCCCCGTCCCGCGCCTGGCGAGAGCCCTGAACCTCGCAGACGAGACGGTCAGCGCGGTGCTTTCGCGCGTTCCCGTCTTCTACGATGACCAAGGCGCGGTCGTTGGATTCGGCGGCCTCACCGTGGCAGAGATGCCGCCTCATGTGTTTCGGGTGGAGGGCCGTACCCTGTACACCTGGTGTGCGTGGGACAGCCTCTTTATTCCGAGCATCCTGAACAAAACCGCCGACGTCGTATCGCGCGACCCCATCACGAAGGTGCCGATCTCATTGACGGTTGAGCCAGACAGAGTGAAGCGCATCAGCCCGAAGGGCAGCGTGGTCTCCTTCCTGACACCTGACCGAGCCTTTGACCAAAGCGTCATCGTGAACTTCTGCCACTTCGTACATTTTTTCATCTCGCAGGAAGCTGGGAGAGCATGGACTGCTCGCCATGCGGGAACCTTCCTACTGTCGGTGGAGGATGCCTACGCGCTTGGCCAGCTGACGAACGCTCGCAACTTCGGTGAAGCGCTGACTACGCGTGTGGAGCGATGAACGACTCAGGGGAGGCTGCCATGCTAACGATCGGACGTCTAGGTACCCTCGCCGACATTGAGCCCAAGACCCTCCGTTACTACGACCGCGTCGGGCTTGTCCGTCCTGTCACGCGTACGCCGGCCGGGTATCGCGTCTACAGCGAGGAGGCCGTGGAGCGTCTCCGCTTCATCCGTCGGGCGAAGGCGCTTGGCCTGTCGCTCGCCGATATTCGCCGCATCCTCGCAGTGCTGGACGAGGGAGCAGCCCCTTGCTCGCACGTGCTGGCGCTGGTAGGGCAGAATCTGACGAAGGTTCAAGCCCAGATCGCCCAGCTCGAGCGGCTCCGCACCGATCTCAGACGTCTCCACCGTCTTCTCAAAGAGGAAGTCCCCCCAAACGCGCAGTCATCAGATGACTGCCCGTGCTTCGCCCTCATTCGGGACTTCCAGAGGCCGTCACGCACGCACTCCGACCGTCGTGGAGATGTTCATGGCTAAGCGAACCGCGATTGATGAGTCGTATGACCTCGTCATTCTCGGCTCCGGGTCGACGGCCTTTGCCGCCGCTCTCCGGGCAGCGGAACTCGGCAAGACCGCGGTCATGACGGAGGCACGGACGCTGGGCGGGACCTGCGTGAACCGCGGCTGCCTGCCCAGCAAGAACCTCATCGAGGCCGCCCGGATCTACTGGGAGGCGCACCATCCCCGCTACCCAGGTCTGGTGCCAAGGGGAATGAACCTCAACTTCCGCGAGCTCATCCGCCAGAAGGATGACATCATACGCGAGTATCGGGACAAGAAGTATCAGGCGATCGTCCATGACTCAGACCGGATCAACGTCTATCGCGGTCATGCAGCCTTCGCAGGAGACGGGACCGTCACGGTGGACGGCCGCCGGCTCGTCGGTCAGCACTACCTCATCGCCACCGGTTCGCGACCTGCCATCCCGCCGATTGAAGGGCTCGACCACGTGCCCTACCTCACCTCCGAGCTGCTCACCTCCGGGGAATCACAACAATTGTGGGACCTGCCCGCGTCGCTCATCATCGTCGGCGGAGGTTACATCGCGTTGGAGCTCGGACAGATGTTTCATCGTTTCGGGACGTCAGTCACAATCCTCGAACGCAGCCCTCGGGTGCTGACAGGATACGAGCCGGACGTCTCTCTCGTGGTCAGAGAGATCTTGGAGGAAGAGGGAGTCAACGTCGTCACCGGGACCATTGTGCGTCGTGTGTCGCAGAACGGCGCCTCAGTCGTTGTCGTCGGCGAGTCTGATGGTGTGGAGCGCCGATTCACCTCCGAAAAACTGCTCATCGCGACAGGACGAACGCCAAACACCGACACCATCGGCCTGGAACATGTCGGCGTCGAAACCGACGGAAGCGGCGCGCCGATAGTTGATGAACTCCTGCTGACAACGGCACCGAATATCTGGGCCGCCGGGGACGTCATCGGCTCTCACACCGGCAGCCAGCTCGCCACCCCTGTCGGAGCCCACGACGGTGTGATCGCCGCGTCGAACGCCCTCAATGGGGAGAAGCGGACGGTCGACCATACCGTCATCCCGCGCACGATCTTCACAGACCCACAGGTGGCTGTGGTTGGCCTTACGGATGAGGAAGCCACCGGGCGCGGCTTCCGGTGCAAC
>JAHWYE010000316.1 GCA_020028195.1 Nitrospirota bacterium | reverse complement strand
ACTGCGTCGGGAGGCCGTCTCGTCTCGACGGCAGGAACACTCTACCTCTACCGGTTTGACGTGCCAGCAGATGCGCCGCTGCTGGAGGATCTGCCGGTCACCGTTATCCCGCCGGGGGACGTTGAACCCACCGAGGGGTGTGTGGTCGGCCGCCTTGACCAAGCCGTGCTGATCCAAACGTTCGATTCGTTCGGCCAGAGCGTTAACTCCCTCACGATCGTTCCCGACGCCACCGCTTTTTTCGACACAGCCTCGAAGCGGCTTGCGGAGATGGCGCACAAGTCCCAATCGTACACGCTGGGGCCGGCTGAACGACTCCTCCCCTGGCTGGATCCGGAGCAATCAACGCACAGCCAGATGGCACAGGCGTCGGCCTCCACGTCCGTACTCACGACGGTCTGGAATGAAGATCCTGTGGCCCGACAGGCCAAGCTGGCGTCGTTAGCAATCGAGTTGGTCCGGAGCAATAAGAGGATCTTGCTGGTCAGTGCAGATCACCGACGGGCGGATGAGGCCTTAGGCACGATCGCTCGAGCCCTGCGCGGTGCCGGATTGCCCTTCAAGAGTCTGGTCAGCCGGTATGAAATGTCCGTGCAGAGGGAGGCGGCAGGGATGGCGCTGTCGGAGCTAGGGTTCGAGACGCAGATGCACCAGTTCTATGCGAGATCACGGGCCGATAAAGCCACGCTCCGTCGCAAGTACGACCGGTTCCGTGAGCTGACGCCGCTCCTGGCCTATAAGGCGCAGAAGCAACAGGAACTCGATGAGGTCAAGCACCTGGAATGGCGGCTCCTGACTGAGATTAGCGAACTTCAGGGGAAGATCAAGGAGGTCAGCACCACGATGGCCGAATACGAGGGGCTTCCGATCTGGAGGCGATTGGCCATGCAGACGATGGGCAAAAACATGGTCTCGCTGAACGAGTACCAGGCCATCTACGAACAGACGGTTCAGGGACTCTTGCAGGAGCTGGAGGTGGCGAAGCAACGAATTGAAGCCCTGAGCCCGGAAGCGGCGATCCCGAAGGAACTGCGTCCGGAATATAGTGAGCTCAAGGAGGAGATCACGAGATTAGGGGGCACCAAGCGGATCAGAGAATTGCTGGCGGCGGAAGAGGGCACCAACCGCCAGGCCTTCATTCAAAACAAGCGGGTGGTCGTCACGACGGCTGCGCGGGTGGTGTCCGATCCGTTGTTCGGCCGGGTCCGGTTCGACGTGCTGATAGCGGACGAGGCGCCCCTCATCCCAGCCCCCTTCTTGCTGGCCGCCGCTGGCTTGGTCCGGGAACGGATCGTGCTGAGTGGAGACACTCGTGATATTCCCGTCGTACGGGCATGGGAGTCATGCGGGGCTTTGCCGGTCAATAGGCAGGCCACTCAGTCACCCTCAAAGGTCGGGTGAGTCTGTGGAAGTTTCTTGGCGTTGGCGCCGGCGCACTGTATTCAGCGCGCCTTGACGGACACAGGGCAATGGGTGATAATCCGACCCCCAACAACTTGCCGAAGTGGCGGAACTGGCAGACGCACCAGATTCAGGGTCTGGCGCCCTCACGGGTGTCCGGGTTCAAATCCCGGCTTCGGCACCATCAAATCCCGCTCCGCCCACCATGACCAGCTTATCTGCTGTCGCCAGACCCTGGTGCGTGGTCTATCTGGCCGGAGCACTTTTGGGCTGCTTCTGGGCTTGACGGGCTTTCTCCTGGATTTCTCTCCATTGCTTTAGTTGGGCAGGCGTGAGCACGGCGTTGATCTGGCGGCCGGTTGCCAGGTCTATATAGGTGATCGTTGCACGAATGGCTGCTTCCCGGTTCACGGCTTCCTTAATTTTCTCAAGCTCCGCTTCCTTCTTGAGGAGTTCCTCGATTTCAGCATTAGCAAGGGTTAGCTTGGCTTGCTCGATCTGCAACTTCTTGCTCAAGTCCAGAAGCAATTGACGGATCTTCTGTTCCTGTTCATCTGTCAGTTTCAACTCCTTCTTGTAATCGAAGATCGTGGTCTTCTGGTCACTGGATGGCGTGGTGGTCTGGGCATAGCCCTGCGTCGGAACCAGCACACCGGTCAGCAGAATTCCGGCCAGGACTGTGGTCTTGAACAGGTTCATGCGGCTCCTTTGTGAGATGGAGCGTGGAGGGCAAGTCGGACGCTTTACGTTTACGGGTGCGAGTGTACTGAGACTCTGACGGGACTGCAACTACGATTTACGGGAAAGGGGGATAAGGGCCCCAGCAACTCGCGGCGTTTATCTGGCCGGCTGACTCGCAGTGGATCGTGGCGCGGCTTCGGGCCGATCTTTCGGAATGAGCACAATGTCAATCCGGCGGTTTTTCTTCCGGCCTTCTGCCGTGGCGTTGCTTGCCACCGGGCGTGTATCTGCGAGTCCGACCGACGAGATGGTTGCCGGATCTATTCCGCCATCTTCTACAAGGCAGCGAACGGCATTGGTGGCTCGAGCCTTGGCCAACGCCAAGTTGGAAGGAAACATCGGTCGAAGCCTGGGGCTGATCGGCATGTTGTCGGTGTGCCCCTCAATCTGAATCCGCATATCAGCCACGCTTTTGAGAATCTGGCTCACTTGCATAAGGATTTCGCGACCGGTCGGACTGAGGTCGGCTTGGCCTGGTTCGAACTCGATATGAGAGACGAAGTAATCCACCCTTAGGAGGTCAACCTGTGGACTACTGATAGGCTGAGATCCCAATTGTTTGGTTGCTTGCTTCGGGACCAGGCTCGCGATCGTTCCTCTCTGTTCATTGCCTCCCGAGATCAGAACCTCCGAAGGCTCAAGCAAACTCGCCGGTACATAGACGGAGGTCAGCCTTTGTATCGTGGTGGAACCCGAGGGTTTCTCATTGTAGGTCGGCACAATGACATCAGGATTTAGATAGACGATCGTGCCTTTGGTCAACAGGCTGGGCGAGGTACCACCGGGTCCTCCAGTTCCCCCTCCTCCCGTGGACACGCAGACACCGTTAAAGGACACGCAGCCAGGGGGGACGTTCAGCAGGTTGAGGGTATTGCTCGGAACCACGGTCCCGGTTAAGACTCCTGAAAACCC
>JAHWYE010000073.1 GCA_020028195.1 Nitrospirota bacterium | reverse complement strand
GAGCCGAAGTGTTTGGCAACGAGCGCACGTGCCTGCTCAATGGAAATATCTCCCACGATTGCCAGGATCGTCTGGTTCGGAAGATACTCGCGAGAAAAAAAGTTCAGAATGTCGGCACGGGTGATTTTGGGAACGCTCTCCTCGGTGCCGTTCACCGGCCAACGGTAAGGATGTCCGTCGAACACCAGTTGGTGGAACGCCTTGCCCGCGACCAGCCCAGGGTCGTCCTTTTCGCTCTGCATTTCCCCTAGAATCTGGCTCCGGACACGCTTCACTTCCTGCTCGGGAAACGTGGGATGGAGCAAAATGTCGGCGAGGAGCTCGAACCCCAGTTCCGTATCCTTCTTCAGGACCAGGGCTGATGCAGTCGTGAAATCCTCTACGGCCTTGGTGGCCAGCGTGCCGCCCACGAACTCGATTTGTTCGGCAAGCTGCTTGGCGGTGCGGGTTGTTGTGCCCTCATCTAATAAGCTGGCCACGAGATTGGCCAGCCCGGCTTTCTCCGGGGGGTCCTGAGCCGCTCCAGCCCTAATCAAGGCGTGGAGCTGGACGATTGGCAGCCAGTGTTGCTCCAGTACCAGCACCGTCAACCCGTTTGGTGCAACGAAGCGGACTGGATTGATGTCCGCCGCTTGTGCCGGTCTGGCTGGCGACAGGAGGGTTACCACCAAAAGCAAAGAGGTGGCTAGAGGCGACCAGCCTTGACCACCTTCTTGTTCCGGGAACCATCCAACTGTTCTCTGCCCTATCTGCATCAGCGCGCCTCACTCAGGGCAGCCGATTCACTGCGAGGCGGAATCGGAATCAGGATCCCGACTGTGCGGGCATCCTCGACGAAGTAACGGCGGGCTACCTGTTGAACGTCCTCGGCCGTGACGCTTCGAATGCGAGTCAGGAACTGCTCCACGTGGCGCCATCCAGCTCCGACCGACTCGGCCTGGCCAAGCAGCATGGCCTGACGAAAGATGGAGTCCTGTCCAAACACATAAGTGGCCTCAACCTGATTCTTTGCCCGCTGGAGTTCCTGCTCAGTGGGGGGGGCGGCCTGAATCTGTTCGATCTCCCGGTACAGCGCCTGCTCGACCTCCTGAACCTTCTGACCCGGCTTGACCAGAGCGAAACAGTAGAACAGGTCAGGATCGGCTTGGAGTAGGCTGTATTCGGCCCCCACCGCGAGCGCGGTTTTTTGTTCGTACACGAGGCTCCGGTACAGCCGAGAACTCTTGCCGTGCGACAGAATCGACTCGAGGATCATCAATGCATAGGAGTCCTCGCTTGTGTAGTTCGGGACGCGATACCCGGCCATCACGAACGGCACCTGGGCTTCCTTCTTCACGACGATCCGTCGCTCTCCCCGCTGCTCAGGCTCCACAATCGACTGCGGTGGCGGACTGGGGCCCTTGGGAATGGGTTCGAACAGGCGCTTAATCGTGGGCAGCAGCGACTCGGCCTTGATATCTCCCACAATGACCAGCGTGGCGTTGTTCGGGGAGTAAAAGAGGTCATAGTGGCGCTGGAGGTCTTCCAGGGTCATGGCGTTAAGATCAGGAAACCACCCGATGATCGGCCAGTGGTAAGGGTGGATCAGAAACGCTTGGGCGAAGAGGGACTCGACCAGAAAAGACTGAGGATCGTCTTCTGACCGAAGGCGGCGCTCTTCCTTCACCACCTCACGTTCGAGCTGGAACTCCTTTTCATCGAGGATCAGCCCCTGCATCCGGTCGGCCTCGAGCTCCAGGGTCAGTTCCACTCGATCCCCCGCTAGATTCTCGAAGTAGGCGGTGAAGTCTTGGCTGGTGAAGGCGTTGTCGTTCCCGCCGTTTTTTCGAATGGTGCGCGAGAAGGTTCCTTTGGGGTACTTGGCGGTTCCCTTGAACATCATGTGCTCGAGCATGTGGGAGAGGCCGGCCCGGCCCATGACCTCATTGCGTGAACCGACCTTATACCAGACTTGAACCGTGACGACCGGAGCTTTAGGCACTTCGACCAAGAGGACTTTCAACCCGTTCGTCAGGACAGACTCGCGCACTTCTGATGCGTACGAGGAAGGGGTTTGCCACAATGACAACAGGACTGGGAGGGCGAGAAGAGCCGTGCGACCGACGTGATACAGAAGCATGCAGGCGGAATCTCTCGAGAGGCGGCGCATGCTAGCAACTGGCTCCCGCAAGTGTCAAGGGAGCCGGGTCCTGGTCACCAGGTAGGCGGCCGAGCTGCCCACAGGCTCCAAGCACATCGCGCCCTTTACTCTTCCGCACAAACACATCCAGTCCTGCGCGTCTCAGAACCGACTGGAAGCCGAGGACTGCGGAGTCCGTTGGTCGTTTGAAGGGACTGCCGGGAAATTCATTGAAGGGAATGAGATTGACCTTGCAGCGCATTCCGTTGAGTAGTTTCGTGAATCGCTTGGCGTCCTGCTCCGTGTCATTCACCCCAGCCAGGAGGACATATTCAAAGGTTAATCGCCGGCGGGTCAGCAGGACATAGTTCCGACAGGCTGCCAGCAATTCATCCAAGGGATAAACTCGATTGACGGCCGGCATCAACCGGTCGCGCTGTTCATTGGTCGTGGCGTTCAGTGAGACGGCCAGGTTGACCCTGAGGGCTGCGACGTCCTTCAGACGGGGAGACAACCCTGCGGTTGAGAGGGTAATACGCCGCCCCGCAATTCCAAGCCCCCAGCTTGCGTTGGTCAACCGAGTGATGGCGTCCGAGACCGCCTCGAGATTGGCGAGGGGTTCGCCCATCCCCATCAGGACGAGGTTGGTCACTCTTTCTCCGGCATCGAGGTGGTCCTGAACCGTCAGGACCTGATCCACGATTTCATGCGCCTTGAGGTTCCGTCTGAGTCCCATCTTCCCCGTGAGGCAGAAGCCGCAGTCGAGGGTACAGCCCACCTGGGTGGAAAGACAAAGCGTAAGCCGGTCTGCGTCAGGAATGAGGACGCTCTCGACCAGGAGCCCATCTTCCAGGCGAGCCAAGAATTTGCGTGTCCCATCCACTGACCTCAGGATCTGACAGTCCTCCAATCGCCCGATTCTGGCGATGGTGCTAAGTCGCGCGCGCTCGGCTTGCGAGAGGTCCGTCATTCTCTTGATATCCCTAGCGCGCCGTCGGTGCAGCCAACGGAAGATCTGTTGTGCCCTGTACCGCGGCCAGCCGAGGTCTCGTACGAACTGCTCGGCCGAGTCTAGGTTAAGCTCCAACAGGTTGGTGAGGGCTGCGAGCGGCACAGCGCGCCGTCTCGTTCTGATAGGCATGTGGTGAGCCTAACACAGGTAAAAAGCGCGTGACAAGGCGTCTGCCGGCGATGCGGTCATGGCCTCGATCACGATCTTTGATATATTGGTATAATGGTGATCGTTGACAGCCAGCACTGCTTACGACGAGACAGGTCCATCGTGTCTCTGCAAAAGCGAGTGAGATCCTCTCTGATTGCTTGTGTTCTGCTTGCTGCCGTGGTCCTGCTCCACGGCTCCTCCTTCGCGACAGATGATGACACAATGAGTGCTCGTTCCAACGACGTCTGCGAGTCGGCGGAGGACTGTTTTCGCGCCGCGGCATCACAGAAACGTCCACCTGATAAGACCACGACTCAGGAAGACCTGCTGCGAGCGAGGGTCGAGCGGCTTCGGCTCGTCATGGAGCAATATCCCGGGTCCTTATGGGCCAAGCGCGCAGGCCTGGTGATGGGCGTCCTCTTGGTTGAGCGGGAGCCAGCCGATGCTGTTCGCTTCCTGAGAGCCGCGCAGCGGGACTTTCCTTTTCTTGAAGATTACATCCGGTTCTGGCTGGGAGAGGCGTCGCTGAAGATGGGTGATGCGGTACCAGCCGCCATGCTGTTCGGATCGGTCCCGGAGGCTGTGCCGGATACGCTCCTCGCGAATCGCGTGGCGTTTCGAGGCGGGGAAGCCTGGTACAGAGCCGGTCAGTGTCGGAAGGCGATTGATTTGTTGACTCGAGTTGTGTCCCAAAGTCCCCAGGATCCTGCTTCGCCATCTGCGTTGTTGAGCCTGGCGGACTGTCAGCTTCAACAGAACCGCACCGCAGAGGGCTATGCCACGCTTAGACAGGCTTGGATTCAGTATCCTCAAACGCCCGAGGCACGCGAAGCGATGGCCCGCTTAGTTGCGAGCATGGGCAGCGATATGTGGCGTCCTACGCCTGACGATCTGTATGCAAGGGCCCGCGCGTATTTCACTCTCTCCCTGCATGGAGAGGCGGTGGATGAGCTTCAGAAGTTCCTGTCAGCTGCTCCACAGCATCCTCGACGCAACGAGGCAAGGCTCAAGCTGGGCACATCGTTGGTCCGCCTGAAGCGATACGAGCAGGCTCGGCAAGTCTTCCAGGATTTGGTCGCCGAGCGCGTCTCAGAATCGAGCGAAGCTGCAGTGTGGCTGGCGAGGATCTATCTCAGGCAGGGGGACGGCGATCGATTGCTGGCCATGCCCCAGACATTTCCGAAGCTGTCGCTGTCCGCTGAACAGAAAGCCGCCATCCTGCTGTTTGCGGGAATGTGGCAAGAAGACCAGGTGCAGAATGACCAGGCGCTCGCGACCTATCGGCAAGCAGCGCAGACGGCAGGAGATTCCGAACAGAAGTCGGAGGCATTGTGGCGGACCGGGTGGATTCAATATGAGACCGGTCGTTTCCGTGAGGCGGTGGAGAGTTTTCAACAGATGATGAATGGGAAGGATGACGGGCAGTTTACCCCACAGGTTCTGTACTGGATGGCGCGGGCTCTGGAAAGCCAGAAGGACGATAGGATAGCCGACGTCTATGCGCAATTGTGCCGCCAGTATCCGCTGAGCTACTACGGTCAGTTGGCACAGTCGTGTGCCGCGGCGTCTGCCTCGATCACGGCCTCCGGGAGCGTGAGTCCAGAGGCCTCGGCTTCCACATCTGATGGAACTAGAGCGGATCTGTGGAGAGATTCTCACTATCGGAAAGCCATGGAACTGAAGTTACTGGGGCTGGATCAGGAGGCAGCCAGGGAGCTGGCCTGGCTGACAGAATCCTATGCCCGTGATCGAAGAGCGCTGCTGGAGCTCTCGGTGCTGTTGAGCGAGGCTGGTGCATATCATCAGGCCCTTCGGATAGCCAGGCTTCATTTCCGTGACAGTCTTGAACGCGGAGGGGAAACGATCCCATCGGCCCTCTGGCGTGTGGCTTACCCGACCGGGTACTTGCCGACGATCCAAGCCTATGCCGGGAATCAGGTAGACCCCTATCTGGTGGCCGCGATCATTCGGGAAGAGAGCCAGTATGATCCGCGTGCTGTCTCGCGCGTCGGAGCGGTAGGACTCATGCAGGTCATGCCGGCCACTGCCCAGACAGTGGCTCGGAGCTTGGGTGTCCCAAACGTCGTGCGGGATGAATTGTTCAATCAGGAGACCAACATTCGGCTCGGGGTCGGGTATCTGGCGCAGTTGCTCCAGCAGTTTTCAGGGAACGTGATGTACACGGTGGCGGCTTACAACGCGGGGCCGGCGGCGGTATCCGACTGGATTCTGAAACGTGGGGACAAGCAGCCGGACGAATTTGTCGAACTCATCCCTTATCAGGAAACTCGTCAGTATGTGAAGCGGGTCCTCCGCAGCTATCGAGAATACCATCGTCTTGAACGCGGACCCTGCGCTGCCCGTTCCCTTGACAAGGTATGCTGAAGCTTCTATAGTTCGCCCCGACTTTTGTGGCGAGTGAGACTGGAGATGAGTCATGGCCCTGGAGCGGATGGAGGCGCTTGAGGCGCGCATCCGGGGACTGGTTGATCTGGTTCAGGAGCTGAAGCAGAAAATCGCTGCCTTGGAAGAAGATCTGCGAGCGGCGCGTGATCGTCTGTCGAAGCAGAATCAGATGAATCATCGCTGGGAAGAGGAGCGAAGCGATATTCGATCCAGGATCGAAAAGGTCTTGGAGGGGCTAGAGTCTCTCGAGTGCCTGGAGGAATCCAAGGAGGTGGCGCTTGACTAAGACCATCGAAATCGAGATCTTCGGCCAACGGTATGCCATCAGGGGTGATGCTGATGAAGACTACGTCAAGCGGCTGGCACGGTTTGTTGATGAAAACATGAGAAGTTTGGCGCAAGGGATGAGGACCGCCACGTTCTCGAAGCTAGCGGTGTTGGCGGCGATCAATATCGCCCATCAACTCTTTCAGTCTGAGCAGCTTCGGGAAAGGGGCGAGGCAGACGTTGACCAGCGGGTGCTTTCTCTGATGGAATCGATCGAAGATCTGATGCCGTCCACCAGGCACCGGTAAACTGTTATAGGGCTTGCATTGGAGGCCGGCATTTGATACCGTGAGTCAGTGAAAATAGCTCACACGAGTGAGGATGCAGAGCATCAGGTAGTGGCGGCAGACGGCAACTTTGAAGAGGCAAAAGGATCGTAAGTGACGACCGGTGTACTGAATGTTGCGAGGCCAAAGGGTTTCCTGGTTGTGAGCGGGATTCGGTTGCGTCGAGTGCTCAAAAAGGTCGTAACCCGAACGGTTGTGTGGGGAGATCGCGCGATCTCTCTTGGTATCAACCTCTTGGCACTGCGGAATGAGTGGGGGAGAGGCCAGCCCGTTCATGCGCTCCTCGGGCGATGGACTCTGGTCGGCCCACAATTCATCTCCTCGCTTGCCAGAGGACGACCGAGTCCCCATGTGCTTCGCTCGTTCAGTCCCGTTAAGATGTAGCCCGTCCTTCGCGTAATGCCTCTTGCCGGCTCTTAGCGACTCCCGATCCGCGCCGCGCTGATTTCTCGCCACTCCATGCCATTCCTACTCGTCCTGTTCACCACACCGAAGACGGCGTGACCGGAGAGTTCGGTTGCGCCACATGAGACGAAGGGGGTGGGCGTCATTCTGACAACTATTGCCACATACGTGATCGTGGGAATCCTCGGCGCCCTGGCGGGGATTGGCGTCAACGCAGTGGTTCGCCGGAAATTGCTGACGGCCAAGCGGGGACAGGCTGAAGAACAAGCTCGCCAGACCGTCATGGGAGCGGAACGGGAAGCTGAAAATCTGGTCAAAGAGGCCAGGCTTGAAGCCAAGGGTCTGCTGTTTCAAGCAAAGGCTGACCTTGAGAAGGAGCAGAAAGAAAAACGATCGGAGCTTGCTACCCAAGAGAAGCGCTTGTTCCAGCGAGAGGAGAACCTGGAACGAAAAGCGAGCGGGGTGGACAAACGTGAAACGGAGGCACAGAAGCACGAACTCATGCTCGCGAAGCGGGAAGACACCCTTGCGGAGAAGCAGGCCGACTGTGACCGAGCTCTCAAGGAACACCGGCAAGCGCTGGAAAGGGTTGCCGGGATGACTGTGGAAGAGGCCAAGCGGCAACTCCTCAGCGAAATTGAAAGCGAGGCCAGGCTTGATGCGGCAAGTGTCTCGAAGCGGATCATTGATGAAGCGAAGGAGGGTGCCGAGCGGGAGGCACGGGAGATCAT
>JAHWYE010000315.1 GCA_020028195.1 Nitrospirota bacterium | reverse complement strand
CCCGCGAGCCGTTTCGACCAGGTCAATGGTGTATCGCCTCAGACCGCTGGTGGATACCTCAGAGTGGTGAATCGTGGCGGGTGGAATATCCAGTTGGAGTCGTTTGACCATCCGCTGGATCGACATGGTCCCCTCGATCTCACATACCCAGACATGCACGCCCGTTTCCATCTCCTGAAAACGCCGCGTGACGCGAAACCGGGGATCCTCCATGTAATAGGCGGACAGGAATCCGGTGATGGCGTTGACCACCCACCCATGTTCTTGGGCATAGCGATGGCTCACCCCGATCTCGACCAGTTGGTTGATGTCTGACGTGTCCATAAGAGACGACAGTCGGAAGGTACATTACGTCAGGGCGAGGGATTCTGTCCACGCAGGATGCTGATAAAAGATGACAAAAGAGGTTCGGCAAAATCAAACGGACATGGTGATGAGGGGAACCCGCTGAGAGCGGAGACGAACTGGCAGGTCAAATCATAGCAGGACAGTCAGGGCTTATATGATCAAGCGCTCAGTTTGACCAGATCGAATGTTTTTCTGGCCTTCCTCGTCAAAGACCGAGTCAGCCGGCCAAGCCGCGAACGCTGCATGTGGCGTTGCTGCATGATTTCTGCGTCTACCACATCCCCGCAGCTCACGCATCGCCAACCGCATAACCAGAGATGGCCGGTGTTCTCAATGTCAATGAAGTGATCCACCACCATCAACCCATCACATCGGTGACATTTCATGAGCAGGGCCTCCTTCTTCCGCGCGCCCGCCGACCGTGCGCGCCACCCGCCACGGCTGCTGTTCGACAGAACGTGGCTCTTTACGAGGCGTCTGTTTTGATCCACTAGCTGCGTGCGTCTGCAATGTCAGTGCCTGGTCAAACGCTTTGTTTTTTCGCTGTTTTTGTCATGTCCACCAATATCTATAGGCAAATGTGAGACAAATGTGTCGCAACGAGGGTGGCAATTTGCCGCACCGCAGGAAGGACCATCTTGCCGGCGGGCCATAGCCTTGAATTCACACTCCATTACCATCAAACTATGCTCGTTCAATCATGACAACGTGAGGGCAGTGCGTGTCCTTATCAGCGCAAGAGATCGCAGCCGTTGTGGCGGAAATTGTGCCAGTCGTGATCGGCGGGTGGGTCCAGAAGGTCTTCCAACCCACGCCGCATGCGATCACGTTAGAGGTCCGAGCACCAGGACACACGCAGTCACTCTTTCTTTCGGCTGACCCTGAATCAGCCCGGCTACATCTCCTCAGCCGGCACCTTCTCAATCCCGCTACGCCGCCGCCCTTCTGCCAGTACTTACGGGCGCATGTCCAGGGTGGACGCATTGAGGGTATCGAGCAGGTTCAGGGGGACCGCATCGTCCGCATCCGGATAGCGGCGCGAGAAGGACTCCGCTCGCTGATTGCGGAGTTGACGGGGAGAAGCGCGGATCTGCTTGTGCTGGATGCCGAGGACAAGATTCTCGCGGCGCTGAAGGGCGAGCACGAGAAAGTCGGGCAGCCTTATCGTCCCCCGCGCGCCCCGAGAGACGCACGGGGCAGGACCGACAGCGATATATATTCAGAAGGACCGCCCCAGCCTGACGAGAACATGCCTTTTCCAGTCTCTGCCGCTCTTGAGCGCCGATACCAGCAACGAGAGGAAGAGTTGGCGCGCACAAGGATGCGACAAATACGGCTGGCTGAAGTTCGCAAGGGTATCAAGAGAACCGGCCGTCGCATTGCGGCGCTTCAGGAGGACCTGGTCAAGTTATGCCGGTACCGGGACTACGATCGGTATGGGGAGCTTCTGAAGGCCAACCTTGGCCGGATCGCGAAGGGGCAAGCGCAACTGACCGTGGTGGACTACTTCGATCCAGCCATGCCGGAGCTGGTGATTCCGCTGGATCCGGCCAAAGGACCGCAGGGAAACATGGATGACTATTTCAAAAAGCATCGCAAGTTTCTCGTTGCTGACCGCGAGGTCCGGCCGCGGCTGGAGGCCGCCGAACGGGAGCTGGACATCCTGCGAACGGATCTCACCGCGATCCAGCACGGGACCTGGGAACCGCCGGCCAGCCAGCCTGAAAAAACCAAGCGAGCCGCTCCGCACCGCAAGGTGGCTACTCCGCAAGCCAAGCCTCAGCGGACAGAACGGGCCGGTCCCTTCCGCCGATTCACCTCCGTCGATGGGCTGCCGATCTATGTGGGCCGCAATGCCCGCGAAAACGAGGAGCTGACATTCGGACTGGCGAAGAGCGACGACCTCTGGCTGCATGCCCACGGAATGCCGGGCTCGCACGTCGTCGTGCGACTGGAGAAAGGAGCCGATCCGCCGCCCGAAACAATCCGTGATGCCGCCACGCTCGCACTGCTCTATAGTGATCTGAAAAAGAGCGGCAAAGGCGAAGTGATATACACGAAGAGAAAGTACGTCCGGAAGGTGAAAGGCCAGCCACCTGGCACGGTGACGGTCACGCAGGAGAAGTCAGTCTTCGTGACATTGGACAGGACTCGCTTGGAAGCCTTGAAGGAACGCTCCCGCTAGGGTCAGTCTTCCAACGGCTTGTCTCTTTCATGGACTCTTCCCACACTATGGCTCAATGAAGACCCCTCAAGTGGTCATTATCGGCGGCGGGTTTGGTGGGTTGACGGTCGTCCAATCCCTGCGACGGGCGAAGGTCGAGGTGGTCCTCATTGACAGGACCAATCATCATCTGTTTCAGCCGTTGCTCTACCAGGTGGCGACCGCAGCGCTCTCACCGGCCGACATCGCGTCCCCCCTCCGCAGCGTGCTCCGGTCTCAGCGCAATGTGCAAGTGGTCATGGACGAAGTGCTCGCGATCGACAAAGAGCGCCGGCTGGTTGCCCTCGCGGAGGGAGAAGCGATCCCCTTTGACTATCTGATCGTGGCGCCTGGATCACGGCATTGGTATTTTGGCCAGGATGGCTGGGAGCGGTTCGCACCAGGCTTGAAAACCCTGTCTGACGCACTGGAGATTCGCGAGCGCCTGATCCTGTCGTTCGAACGGGCGGAGCGCGTCCTGCACAGACCAGAGGCACGGAAATATCTCACGTTCGTGATCGTCGGCGGA
>JAHWYE010000072.1 GCA_020028195.1 Nitrospirota bacterium | reverse complement strand
GGGTGAACGAGGGGCGATTCAGGGATTCCGTCCGCGCTTTGTTTTCCAGACGTTAACGAACGCAGCGAGCTTGGCTCCCGAGGACTGACGCTCGTCGGCAAGCGCCTCCAGGAAATCCGACAAACGTCTGGATTTCAGCACCGTGTAGAAGGTCAACGCCGCGGCCGGAATCAGGACGAGCAGAAAGTAGCCCACCTTCGTCAGGATCGGGCTCTCCGCCGCAGCGATCAAGTTCATACCGAAGAAGCCGGTCGCCGTCACACCGATCAATCCCATCGTCGTCACGACGCTCAGGCGCACCATCGTCTCCCCTTGCCGGCGCAGTGCGTCACTGTCGAGATACTGGCTCATGTCCTCGATGGCGTCCCTGACCTCGACATACAGTCGGTCCGTGCCCAAGTGCTCGCTGATCATGCGGAACAGCTCCTTCACTTGGACATGGTCCGACACATCGTGGAACCAGTAGCGATGGGTGAAGCGAAGAAACACTCCCAGCGTTTGGCGAATGACGCGCCTGAATTGCCTCACCGATTCCGGCTTGCTGATATCGAGGCTGTTCATCGCATCGACGAGGCGATCTGCCAACATGAGCAGGGCCGCCTTATGAAAATGGGTGATCAGGAACAGCACGAAATACTCGTGCCGGAACTGTTCGAGGCCGGTCTTGCGGGCGGCGAAGAATCGCTCGCCGCGGTCGCTCACCTCCGTGAAGACGCGTCCGCTACAGATGAAGCGGGTTCCCGGGTGCTCGCGGTCCTGCTCGTTCCAGTAGCGGTCGTAGCAGTGGCGATCTTCAAAATCGCCCAGGTGACGTTCAGAATAGGGCAGCGACTCGGGCGATCCCGGCGCCGCGGCCAGCCCCAGTCGCATGAACTCTGCGCGGGTCAAGGCGACCGGATCGTCCATCGTCAGATACGCCATTAGCGGCATGAGGTGGGACTCGATCTGCCGATACCGGATGAGGCCTGTCTTCGCAGAGTGGTGGAGCACCAGCGGCTCGAGCAGCCACTCCCAATGAGAGGCGATGCAGGAGGCCCGGTACCGGCAGGCGAATGAGAGGTATTTCTCCCGGTGTTCGTAATCGGATGTCGCCAGGACCTTGCCGTCGGCCGACAGCCATTCGACGTGCTCGAGGCAGTGGCCTCCGCGCCCGCTGGGCTCCCAATAGGTAGGATAGCCTCGACCGAAACGGAACAGCGTGTCCTGCGCTTGCGGGAGAGGGAGGTCGTCCGCATGGATCTCCATAGTCAGGATGAACACGTCAATGTCGTAGAAAAAATACAGATCCACATGCGCCACATCGAAGATGATCGGCTCGGCGCGGCGGTCGGGGTACATCATCCGCACCTTGGCGACATCGCTGCGGCGAAACACGCGAATGGGCGACTCCTGGTCGACGCCTGCGCCGCTGCCTTTCCCCTCTCCGTAGAGGAAGCGTTGGACGTAGGGCAGAAAGGTCACGAACTCGGTGTAATGCCGTTCCTGAAACAGACTCGGGTCGCCCGTAAACTCGTCTACCACCTCCCGCCAAGGGTTGTCTGTGCAATGCTTTTGAATCTGCTCGCCATCGCGGATGGGCATGAGCTGCAGCGGCCAGAGCAGGATCTGTCTGAAATGGCGGACGAGCTTGCTGGCGTGAAGAGGGAGAGAGTCAGGCATGCGTCGCGACTTCCGTGGAGTGTGGGTCCCTAAGCTACGTCGTGGCGAGTCAAAAAGCAAGACTGGGACACTTCGGCAACGCTATACAGCCGCGCCCCGCCTCGCTCCGCGATGTCTGACGCTGTTTGAATCCAAGACCTGCCGCTGAATCCGGCCGTATAAAGACCTTAAAGTTTGGCAGCAAGAATCGGGTAGTGCTCTGAGCACTCACAGAGGTAATATTGAGCGTCAGAAACCAGAGATGGAGCACCACATGCCAACCTTGAATACAGAGCGTGCTTGGAAAGGGGTCCTGGAGCGCGATCGGCGGTTCGATGGACAGTTCGTGTATGGAGTGGCTTCGACCAAGGTTTACTGTCGTCCATCGTGCCCATCCCGGCGCCCGTCTCGAAATCAGGTGACCTTCTTCGATTCGTTTCGATTGGCAGAGACAGCGGGGTTTCGGGCATGCCGACGTTGTCGACCAGAGTCGGCTGAGGGACCCGAGACAGAAAAGCGAATTGAACAGGCCCGGCGGTACCTCGATGAACACTATGACGAGTCTGTGACACTTCAGCAGTTGGCTGGTGAAATCGGAATGAGCCCGTATTATGTGCAGCGTGCCTTTAAGCGATTAGTCGGATTCTCTCCCAAAGAGTACCGCGATATGCGGAGAATGGAGCACTTTAAAACATCATTAAAGCGAGGTGAAACCGTGACGAATGCGACGTATGAGGCAGGGTTTGGCTCCAGCAGCCGTGTGTATGAACGAGCGAATTCGGACCTTGGCATGACGCCGTCGGTGTTTCAAGCAGGCGGATTGGGAACCACCATTAGCTTTGCGACGAAGGCGACTGTCGTGGGTCACATGTTAGTGGCCGTAACGAAGCGCGGCATTGTGACCGTCCGCTTTGGAAACAACGAGGCGTCATCGGTGGCGTCCCTTCGACGGGATTACCCGATGGCAACCTTGCGCCGCGACGCTGTGGGATTAAAGAGGCACATCACGGGAATTCTCCGGTGTCTGACTGCGAATGGAGATGGAAGCCGCTTACCGCTGGATCTGAATGCCACTGCCTTCCAACGACGCGTGTGGAAAGCTCTGCAGCGGATTCCCTGCGGAAGTACTCGTTCCTATCGCGATGTGGCACGGGCGATTGGCCAGCCTGCGGCAACCCGAGCGGTGGCGAGAGCCTGTGCAACCAATCCGATCGCTGTCGCCATACCCTGCCATCGCGTGATTCGGGAAGACGGACGCCTCGGCGGATATCGTTGGGGGCTTGAACGGAAACATCGGCTACTGGCACTGGAGCAAGAATCGACGACTGAATTGTCAGACTAGGTGGCGAGGAGCGGTCTTGCGCAAGCGGCGAGACCGAATAGAACCGAGGGCACGCATGACCATCCAAGGGAGACTGGCCCAACTGGACTGGAAGGCGATTGAGGCCTCGTTATGGCAAAGAGGCTATGCCAAGATCGGACCGCTTTTCACGGCTGAAGAGTGTGACGCGGTTATTGCTCTCTATAACAAGGACGAGTATTTCCGAAGCCGTATCGAGATGCGGCGCTTTCGTTTCGGCGAAGGCGAATACAAGTATTTTAAGTATCCCCTGCCCTCGCTGGTCCAAGCCCTTCGTAGACACGTGTATCCCCACCTTGCGATCATTGCCAATGCCTGGTCAAAAGCCCTGGGTGAGCCTGGTGATTTTCCGATGAGCCACGCTCACCTGCTCACGGTCTGTCGTCAGCACGGGCAGACGAAGCCCACCCCTCTGTTACTCCACTACTCCGCCGGGGGGTACAACTGCCTCCATCAGGATCTCTACGGGGACGTGGCGTTTCCCCTGCAGCTCACCGTGTTTCTCAGTCGTCGTGATCGGGATTTTACCGGTGGCGAGTTTCTACTCGTGGAACAGCGACCGCGCGCTCAATCACGTGGTGAAGTGCTGGACCCCGAGCAGGGAGAAATCGTTATTTTTTCGACGCGGTACCGTCCCGTTCGAGGAACCAGGGGATACTACCGGGTGAACATGCGGCATGGTGTCAGCACGGTCCATTCGGGCTTACGCTTCACGCTCGGGGTGATCTTCCATGATGCGAAGTGACCGAACCGGGAACGCCGCGCGCCCCAACTCGCGCAGCGACGCGTGACGGCCAGACCTGCCCCTTGTTCTGCCTGCTATCCTAGCGGGATGCGGCTTGTATTTCGGGCAAGCCACGTGTCGAAGGTTTGTAGCGTAGGGTTGAGGGAACGGGCGACGGCGGGGTTGCGCGCCCCGCAGAAGTAGGACTCGAAGTCGCGCTTGAACTGGAACATGTTGCCGATATCGTCGGCGCCCGGAAACCCGAAGCTCCGATACACCTCCGGCGACACAGCGTTGTAGCGCACATCTTGGCCCAGCGCCTTGGTGAGCGCGGCGGCCATCTGCGTGCCGATCAGGTGCTCGCCGGCGATGCCTACGGTCTTGCCGATGAACTCCTGGCCTTTCTTGAGGATGCCGAGAGCGCACTTGCCGATATCCTCGGCAGCGATGCCCGGGAGCTTCTTGTCATCCATGGGGAGGGTGAACAACAACTTGCCCTCAGGGCCTTTCTTCGGGCCCATGCCGAAGTGGATCAGGTTGTCCCAGTAGAACGACGTGAGCAGAAACGTCGTGGGCACGCCGAGCTCAGAGAACACCTGGTCGGCCTCGCCCTTGGCGTCGAAGTGTGGCACCTTGTACTTTCCCATGAGCGTGGGCATGCGGGTGTCGCTGAGCGGCACCCATTTGCGGGTGTCCTCGAGGGTGGACCAGATGACGTGTTTGAGGCCGGCCTGCTTCGCCGCCTGGGCCATGGCCTTGGCCTGAGCGAATTCCTTCTCGGGTGAGAAGTGCTCCCAGAAGTTGGTGACGCAGAACGCTCCATACGCTCCTGCGAACGCCCTCTTGAGACTTTCGACATCATCCAGATCGGCTGCGACCACCTCGGCGCCCAGCCAGGCTAATTCTTTGGCCTTGTCGGAGTCGACCTTGCGCGTCAGCGCCCGCGCGGCGAACCCGCCGCTCTTGTCGCTCATAATGGCGCGAACCAACCCACCGCCCTGCGCGCCGGTCGCCCCGACGACCGCAATGAGTTTCTTTTCAGCCATGACAACCCTCCATACCAACCGTCAGTTGAAACGTTCGCTCTCCAATGGCTCTTGGGTAGTGGAAACACCAGAGCGATCAGGACCTAGCCGCGCGCGCCCCGCCTCCCTTCGTAATGCGTGATGGCAAGACCTGATCCTGAAGTGTCTCTGCCACCGTCAGGACTTTCATCTTAGTAACGGAGACACCGTCCGTCAGCGACGTTATTCCCTTTGCCTCCAGATTCATTGACCTCATGACGCCAGTTCACCGTGATTCTGAAATCACAGTCGGGGTCGAAGCATTCAAGAGGGATGGCCACCGGCATCAGATCAACCGATTCCCCGCCAGGAAGAGCCGGGGTTTGAAGTTGAACGGAGCCTCCGGGGAAAAACTCGATCGTGGTCATACAGGCGGCAGACTCACCTTCACCAATGTTCTGAACGGTCACGCCCAATTTGGGAGATTCGCTATCCCCAGACAAATTACACAAGCTGTCGGGACCAGAGAGGCCGGGAGGTTTGAGTGGGATGAGATCCGGTCCCTCCTGGAAGGATCGTGGCGACACACAGCCGCTCACGACGGTAGCCATCACAAGGCTCGCAAAGGCCCAGTGAATGAGGGAATGAGCCATGAATCAACTCCTCGGGTCTACTCATTATACCCCCCGTGAGAGCTGTCATGTGACCCTTCCCTTTGAATCTCACTCTGAGCGCGTTCGGATAAATCCTGGGCCAAAGCAACACCGCGCCCCCCGCCTCGCTCCACGAGCCCGCCAGGACTTCCCAAAGACTCCATAACCCTTTTCTTTCACAGTTATCCTTGTACCGACCTGGTTCTTGGCGATCGGTGCACTGGCCTTCCCGTACTCCGCCGATTGAGGTTCCAGGGGCACGATGGGCAAAACACGCGATACAACTTGCCAAATGAGAAAACTTTGATAGCTTTGACAGAGAACACTCTATGCAAAGGAGCGTCACGATGTCTTCAGGAGGTTTCTTGCCATTCAGGCCTTTGCTTTCAATGGCTTCCGTGCTGTGCCTGGGGCTTGTCCTGGGGGGTTGTGCGGGGACGCCGATAGATCCTAAGGACGAGTCAGTTTCGTTGGTGTTCGGATATTTCGACATGGCCGACGCGCCGTCGAATCTCCAGTGGGCTTCCTTGAAGCGCTACGACGCCAAAGAACCGGTGTGGTATGACATGGCGGCTCGTGACGGGCTGATCTACCACATTGGTATCGCATCGGGGTCGTACCAAGTCGAGAAGTTTGGCGGACAGGGTGGCATCCCGCTGCTCACTCGCACCCCCTACGAATACAACTTTGGCACGCGAGGCCGGAATGAAACGGCGATCAGAATCCAAAAGTCCGGCGTCTACTTCCTTGGGGCCTACAAATTCATCGAGCGCCCCGGCGGCCTGTTCAAGGCAGACAAGTTCCAAATGAAACCGATCAAGGAGCCCTCGGAAAAGGAACTTCTGCAGCGGTTGATTACGCTGCTGGAATCCGACAGTGACACGAAGATCTATACACGGCAGATCGCCTGGGCGAAGAAACGACTGGCGGAATTGTGAGGAGAAACGCCATGCATCCAGTAGCAGCCCGGTTGGCTAGAGGGTGTCTTTGGTTGGCGGCAAGCCTGATGGCCGGTTGCGGGACTCTTCACCCGGAGGTCACCAGCTTGAACGAGATCTCGTCGGGGACGGTGCTGGTCGTTGGACAGGTGGAGCTAGTGCCACCGCTTCAACCCGGCGAACAAAAGCTCAAGCTAGGCACGTTCGATCCGCTTGATATGGCGGGCAAGCTGCGCGACCGCGCCGTCCTCCATTTGGCCAACGAGCCCAAGGCCGCCGAGGAAACCTGGGAAGTCATCAACCCCCGGCTCGGCGAGACGTTTTTCTTCAGGATTCCGCAGGATAAGCGCTTCGTCGTGATGGGCACGATCACCACGAAGCGCGTCACGACAAAGGTCACCCGGCGACAAGTGGTGGAGGATATCGCAGAGATCCTCCTGCCACGGCTGGAATTCGATATCAAATCCACGGAGAAGGCCGTCTACGTCGGCACCTTGCGCTTGCACCGGGATGAATTTAATGAAGTCACCAAGGCGGAAATCCTCGACCAGTACGCCCGTGCGTCGGCCGAGTTCAAGAAAAAGTTCGGGGAACGCGCAGTGCTGCGCAAAGCGATCGCCAAACCCTTGAAGTAACCCTACCGCCAGAGCCTTCCAGCCAAACAACGCCGCGCGCTCCGCCTCGCTCCGCCGAAACAGCTCCTGACACCGTTACTTCTCGTCAGTGGAAGGCCAAGGAGGGGCATCCTGTCTTTTGGAGACAAGCTGTTCTCCTTCAAATCTTATGGCAAAACAGGGAGTTGGCCATCATCATCCAAGACACACGGACAAGTCACCCCAAAGGCGGGGAACATCCGTAGCAAGTGCGTAGCGAGTGACGCCTTTATATCTTCTTGGAATTGCACTCTTTTCCTCTCATCGTTGTTTCCTGCGTCGCATGGCACATCACTTGCTGAGTGATATTTATGTATGCCATGAGAAGAATAGTTATGGAACAAATTTGGAGGAATGACTATGCATTACGACAGGCAATCCCTCAGTATTGGCACCGCCGCTCTACTGATAGGATTTTGTTTCGGTCTCGGGACTGGTATCCTCCTCGCTCCGCACTCTGGAGCACGGACGCGGCGACGGTTGAAACATTTCACTGAAGATATGATCGAAGATACGAAAGAAGTCATTGACGAAGCGACGTATACCGGCAAGCACCTCAAGGGCTTAATGGCCGTACGGTAAGGCGGGGACAGAGTTCCTCACGAGGCCATCAAGAAGGTCTGTCCGCCAAGACCTTGCATGTGACTTTCAGAAAGGTGGGTATCCAATGAACCTGAAGACTGTGAAAAAAGACACAGGTTTTGTGCTGAGGATCGGTCAGGTGATGGTAGCGTTCTGTCTGGCGGCGGCTCTCGCGGGATGCCAGACAACCCATGGCCAGACCGCTGGGCAATATCTAGATGACGCCTCCACTACAACCGCTGTGAAGTCCAAATTGGTGGGCGACAAGATGGTGAATTTGACGCGCGTGGAAGTGGAAACCATCAACGGAACGGTCCACCTGATGGGTATCGTCGAGAATCCCGATCAGAAGCTACGGGCAGGCAGACTGGCGGCACAAGTGGAAGGCGTCAAACACGTGGACAACGATCTTCAAACCGAGCGCCAGTAGACAAGGGATATAGGGCGCGTTTCAAAGCCAATCGGTCCAAAGGAAAGCTGCCCACGCCACCCGCCCCGCCTCGCGCCGCGAGGCGGGGTTGTGATGGTAGACGAACCCCCTTGACCTATCCCGGGGTGAATCCGCGAGGGAAAATGGAACCAGAACTCTTGTCGTTACTTCACGCCGGACCTTGCGGGTTCCGTCGTTCCTTCGTGGGAGCAGGTCCGATCCAATGTGAAATACAGCGGGCAGAAGCCGGTCAAGCCGCTCTGGATGAGTGTGACCCCCAGCAAGCCGGGCACAAGCAACCAAAGGGGGTCCACATAGTACCCGAGTGCCACACCAGCGGTGACGACCACTCCAACAATGCCATCATGGATTCGCCTTTTGTGGTTCATGATATGCCCTCCTATGCAACCTGCGGCTCCCGTTCCCAGTGCACTGGGACATGAGGATTGATCGTAAGGCTAGTCCTGACGTGTAGCCGTGTCAAGGTAGCCTTACTCAGCTTCGGCCGTAAACGGGAACGAGGGCTCCGCGTGAGATCGAATTCTGCGGGGAGGCCAGAAACGCGATGGTCGCCGCGACTTCCTGCACCTTCGGCCACTTGTCGAAGTCGGCCTTGGGCATGGCTTGGCGGTTGGCAGGTGTGTCCATAATTGACGGGATGACAGCGTTCACCCAGATGCTCTCGGCGGCCAGTTCCTCGGAGAGACTGAGCGTCAGCGACGCAACGGCCGCCTTGCTGGCTGCATAAGCGGACAGTCCACCTGCGGGAACCAGTACGGGTTTTGCCGCGACATTCACAATTCGTCCAGCTCCTCCCGAGGCGCGAATCTTCCGCACCGCTTCGCGGCAGCACAGAAAGCAGGTCAGCGAATTCGTGTCGAGCGATTTCGACCACGTATACGACGCGTCGAACTGTAGGCCGCGCGACAACCGCTTCGCGGCCGACACCCAGAGCGCGTGATAGCTGGAGAAGCCCGTGCTTTCGACCTGCATGATGTTGGCGAGTGGCGTGCCGGGCAGG
>JAHWYE010000006.1 GCA_020028195.1 Nitrospirota bacterium | reverse complement strand
CCACAGCGATCCCCCGTTCATGAGACAAGGGGCTCAACGAGCCTAGCCGCCTGGTCTCTTGCCGAAGACGGGAGCAGGGCGAGGAACGCAACGATTGCGATGCGCGATGATGGAACGACCATGAAGGCTAGGATGATGCACGGAGAGCAGGCCATCCCTCGCGTGGCAGTGGTGGGGTCCGGGTATTGGGGGAAAAACCTCGTCAGGAACTTCCACGACCTCCAGGCGCTTGCCGCGATCTGCGATCGGGATGAGGACACCCTGCATGAGCTGAGCGAGCAATACCCCGGGTGCCGGACCGTCACTTCCTACGCGGAGATCTTGCGAGACGACACCATCCAGGCAGTGGCCATCGCCACTCCGGCCGAGTCGCATGGCGACCTCATTCGGGAAGCGCTGCTGGCTGGAAAGGATGTGTGTGTGGAGAAACCCTTGTGTCTCTCGGTGCCCATGGGTGAAGCGCTGGTGGCGCTGGCGCGAGAAAAAGGTCGCATCCTGATGGTCGGGCATCTGCTCTGGTATCACCCTGCGGTGCTGAAGCTGAAGGACCTGATCGACAGCGGCGAGTTAGGGCGCATTCACTACATCTATTCCAATCGTCTCAACCTCGGCAAGATCAGGCGAGAAGAGAATATCCTTTGGTCCTTCGCTCCCCACGACATCTCAGTGATCTTGGGTCTGGTGGGGGAGATGCCGGAGACGGTCCAGGCGCAGGGAGGCAACTATCTCCATCAGCGGATTGCGGATGTGACGGTGAGCCTCCTGTCATTCCCCAGCGGAGTCAAGGCCCATATCTTCGTGTCGTGGCTCCATCCATTTAAGGAGCAGAAGCTGATCGTGGTCGGCGACCACAAGATGGCGGTCTTCGACGACGTGGAGAAGAAGGACAAGCTATTCCTCTATCCCCACTCCATCGAATGGAAACACCATATTCCCCTTGCCAATAAGGCCTCAGCAGAGCCGGTCCCAGTCGATTCGAGCGAGCCGCTCCGGAACGAGTGTCTCCATTTTCTCAATTGTGTCAGGACCCGCAATCGTCCGAGAACCGACGGCGAGGAAGGGCTCAGGGTGTTGACCGTCCTTCAACAATGCCAGGAAGCCCTGGAACCAACGACTCGGCCACCATCCACCGCTCAGACCCATGGGGCACGTGCCTATGACGCCCACGAGTCTGCTTATATAGACGAGGGAGTCGAGATCGGTGAAGGCACCAGCATCTGGCATTTCTCCCACGTACTCCGCGGTTCCCGAATCGGGAAGCACTGCAAGATCGGTCAGAACGTGGTGATCGGGCCCAATGTCATCATCGGCAACCGGGTCAAGATCCAGAATAATGTCTCGGTCTATGAAGGGGTGACGCTCGAGGATGCGGTCTTTTGCGGCCCGTCCATGGTCTTTACGAACGTCTTTAATCCACGCAGCGAGATTCCCCGCATGCGCGAACTGAAGCCAACCCTGGTCAAGCGTGGCACCACGCTTGGGGCGAACTGCACGATCCTCTGCGGCATCACGATCGGCCAATACGCCTTCATCGGCGCCGGCGCGGTGGTGACTAAACATGTGCCGGATTATGCCCTTGTCGTGGGCAGCCCGGCCCGTGTGGCCGGGTGGATGTGCGAGTGCGGAGTGAAGCTCACCGTGAAAGGGAAAAAGGCCGCGTGCGCCTCGTGCGGGAAGCAGTATCAGAGGGTGGGACAGGAGCAACTTCAACGGCTGTCCCCAAACAAGGAAGGTGGTTCAGCATGAACAGGGGGCAGCGAGGCAATGGTCCTTGGCTTGGAGCTCATGGCCTTGAGTAAGACAGAGGCTCATCCACGTCCCGTGGTCCTTGTTACCGGCGCAGCCGGTTTCATCGGCTACCATGTGGCCAAGCGGCTCTTGGAGCGAGGGGACCATGTCCTGGGCCTGGATAACCTCAATGACTATTACGACGTGCGCCTCAAGGAGGCGCGGTTAGCCCAACTCTCCCCATTCGAGCGGTTTCAGTTCCACAGGATGGATCTCGCGGATCGAGCCGGGATGTCCGCCCTGTTCGCGGATCGCTCGATTCGCCGGGTGGTCCATATGGCGGCCCAGGCCGGGGTGCGCTACTCCTTGGTCAATCCTCATGCCTATACCGATAGCAACATTGTGGGATTCCTCAATGTCCTGGAGGGCTGCCGCCATGCACGCGTGGAGCATCTGGTCTATGCCTCCTCCAGTTCGGTCTATGGTGGCCATACTCGAATGCCCTTCTCGGTACGGGACAACGTGGACCATCCGGTTTCGATGTATGCTGCTACCAAGAAGGCCAATGAACTGATGGCTCATACCTATGCGCATCTCTATGGCGTAACCTGCACGGGGCTTCGATTCTTCACGGTCTATGGTCCCTGGGGTCGGCCCGACATGGCGCTCTTCCTCTTTACGAAGGCGATTCTGGCTGGCAAACCAATTGATGTCTTCAATTACGGCAAGATGCAGCGGGACTTCACTTACATTGACGACGTCGCCGAGGGAGTCGTTCGGGTCCTTGACAAGCCGGCCAAGCCAGATCCGACGTGGTCCGGCGACGTGCCGAACCCCGGCACCAGTTCCGCTCCCTACCGGCTCTACAACATCGGGAACCACCAGCCGGTGGAGCTGCTGCGCTTCATCGAGATCTTGGAGGGCGCGCTCGGGAAAAAGGCGGAAAAGAACTTTCTGCCCTTGCAGCCGGGCGATGTGCCGGCGACCTATGCGGATGTTGATGATTTAATCAAGGATGTGGATTTCAAGCCGAATACCCCGATCGAAGTCGGCATCCGGCGATTCGTGGAATGGTACCGCGATTTCTATCAATAACCCTGCAAGCTTCTGAACGAACCTCCCTACTTGAAGAGTGCTTCTAGACGGTCCAACTGGATGCCTTCGAGGGTTGGAATCACCAAATGGGCGTCGGTGAGTTGCTCGGCCTGGTACGTGGTGGAGAGGGCAACAACTTTCATCCCCGCTGCCACGACTGAGCATATGCCGGCCAGCGAGTCTTCAATGGCCAGGCATTCCTCCGCCTTGATCAGGGAAGGCTTAGGCCCTACGCTGTTGACCAGCTTGAGCGCCAGCTCATAGATGGCCGGGTCCGGCTTCCCGATCACGGTATCCTCCGCTGAGGCGATCACCGCAAAATCCTTCTCGATGGGGGTCTCACGCAGCGCAAAGTCGATTTGCTCCCGCCTTCCTCCCGATGCGATTGCCAGCCTGTAACGCTGGCCAGCCCGCTTGACGAACTCCACCACTCCCGGAAATAAAAGCGGTCTGTGCGTGGACGTGTAATCCCGGAAGAGGGCTGCCTTGCGATCCAGAATGTTCTGCAGGCGGGTACGATCGCTGACGCCTGTTTCGGATTTCAGAAGCGCGTCAGCGCAGTTACGTTCGTCCATGCCCAGGTAGGCCGCATAATAGTCCTCTTTCGTCAGGGCGAGGCCATCTTCCTGCAGGGCTTGCTGGAAGGTCAGGAAGTGCGTAGTCTCATCGTCAGCGATCACCCCGTTGAAATCGAAGATGATGGCACGAAGCCTGGCCGCGTCCATGACGATCCCCCCTGAGAGCCCTTCACCTTACCTGACGATGTTCAGAGGAACAAGACGACAGAGCTTGCTCGCGTTGCTCCCCTGAGGTATTCTGCGCCAATGATCCTGCTCATCTTGCTCGCTTGACCGACCTTCCTCGCCTCTGCGCGGGAACGAAAGGTCGGGAGATGATATTTCGAGGAGACCGTGGCTGATTACGATGTGCTGAGCGAACTGCTGGTGATCTTCGCGGTTTCGATCGCCGTGGTGTTCCTGTTCCAGAAGCTGCGCTTGCCCTCGATCGCAGGTTTCTTGGTGGCCGGCGCGCTGATCGGGCCCTACGGACTCAACTTGGTCTCGGATCTGCAGCAGGTTCAGGTGTTGGCCGAGATCGGCGTGGTGCTGCTCCTGTTCACGATCGGGGTTGAGTTCTCGCTGGCACACCTGACGGCAGCGCGTGGCCTCCTTCTGGTCAGCGGTCCGCTCCAGGTTGGCGGGGTCCTGCTGTTTGTCACCTTCGCAGGGAGGCTGGCCGGGCTTCCCTATGGCCAGGCGATCTTTTGGGGCTTTCTGCTGTCCCTGAGCAGTACTGCAATCGTGCTCAAGGTATTAACGGACCGCGGTGAGAGTGATTCGGTCCATGGTCGCTCCACGATCGGCATCCTTATTTTCCAGGACTTGGCGGTCGTGCCGATGATGCTGGTGACCCCCCTCCTGGCAGGCCAGGCCGGGGACGCGATGCAGGAGCTGCTCCTGGCGCTGGCGAAATCGGCAGGGCTTGTTGCAGTGATTGTCGCAGCGGCCTGGTTCCTGGTGCCCAGGCTCCTGGAACATATCGTGAGGAGCCGCAGTCGCGAGCTCTTTCTTCTGACAATCATCGTGCTCTGCCTCGGCATCGCGTGGCTGACGTCGCTCGCAGGGCTCTCGCTCGCGCTCGGCGCGTTCATCGCCGGTCTGGTCATCTCTGAATCCGAGTACAGCCACCAGGCGCTGGCCGAGGTGTTGCCGTTCCGGGACAGTTTCAACAGTCTCTTCTTCGTGTCGATCGGGATGCTGATGGATGTCCGAGTGCTATTGGCACATCCACTCCTCGTGACGACACTTGTCGGCGCGGTCTTCGTAGGCAAGTTCATCACGGCGGCCGGGCCGCTGGTAACGATCGGGCATCCTCCACGCTCCGCAGTGCTGGCCGGGGTCGCTCTGGCGCAAGTCGGAGAGTTCAGCTTTATCTTGGCCCAAGAGGGGCAACAAGCCGGGCTGCTAGCCGGGGACCCCTACCAGGTGTTTCTGGCAGTTTCCGTCCTGACAATGGCGGTGACTCCATTTCTCATGCAGTGGGCTCCCAAGGTGGCGAGGCGGGCCGAAGCCTTTCAGCGGCTGAATCGCTGGTTCCAAGGCCGGACGATGGCTCACGTGGCCCAAGTTGAGTCGCCCCATCTCCGGATGAAGGACCACGTCATCGTGGTGGGCTATGGCCTGAACGGTCGCAACCTGGCCCGAGTCCTCGAGGAAACGGAAATTCCCTATGTGGTCCTTGATTTGGATGGAGATACTGTGAGGCGCGAATCGCGGAATGGCGTGCCTATTTACTATGGCGATGCCACGAATCCGAATGTGCTTCGCCATATGCGGATCGAGGATGCTCGCATCCTCGTCCTTGCGATGTCGGATCCCTTTGCCGCTCGGCGCGCGGTGCAGATCGCCCGCGGCCTGAACCCCAGGCTCCACATCGTGGTGAGAACAAGATATCTCAAGGAAATGGAAGATCTGCACCAATTAGGGGCGGATGATGTGGTGCCGGAGGAGTTTGAAACCTCCATCGAGATCTTTGCGCTCGTCCTCCGGACCTATAACATGCCACAAGGGCTGATCGTCCAGAAGGCGGAGCAGATCCGACGGGAAGGGTATGCGCTCCTCCGGCGCAGCGCGCTACCGGAGCTGGCCCATCACCTCCGAGGCGGAACCTTGGCAGATGTGGAGGTGGAAACCTGCCGGATCGAGGAAGACTCGCCGGCGGTGGGCAAGACGCTGGAGCAACTCTCGATCCGACCGAGGGCGGGCGCCTCGGTTATTGCCCTGACGCGCGGTGGAGTGACCGAATCCAACCCGTCTCAACAGGTACGGTTGGAGGTGGGCGATGTGGTGGTCTTGTTGGGTGCTCGCGAGCAGATCCGGCGGGCCATCGGGTTGTTGGCTGATACCAAGACGGACTGAGCCTGCGCCTCAAGGTTGTTGACCGGTCATCAGTTCATAGGCCTCTCGGAGCGAACCGACCTCAATCACCGTCATATTGTACTGCCTGCCTAGTTCGTAGAGGTCCCACTCCAACGTGCGGGCCTCGCCTTTGGGCACAAGCAGGGTGTGCATCTTGGCAAGGGCTGCGCCTTCGAGTTTGCCCCGCAGGTTGCCAACCTCACGGATGCGGCCATCGGCGGTGATGACTCCAGTGAGCGCGACGCCGGAACGGATCGTGGCGCCGCGCCAGGCAGCCATGATCCCGACAGCGACGGCGCTGCTCGCGCTCGCGCCTTCGGTAAGGCTGCTGTAGGAGCGGTTCTTGATGATCACCGTCCAGTTTCGCTGATCTTCGCCAAGCGCCCCCGCTGCCGCGGCGACTGCTGTTCGGACTCCCTGTTTCCAGTCCTTGCCCACGGCAGATCCACCTCCGAGTGCGATCTCGCTGAACAAGATCGTGGGGCCACGACGGTCTGGATCTCGGTCGAGCTGAATCGCAATGTAATGCACGGCTCCGATCTCTTTGCCTCCAATGAAGCCGACGGCGAGCGCCGGCACGGTCGCGAACCGGTGAGGCTCGGCAAGGCTGGTAGACCAGGAACAGAACGGAGGCATAGCCATGACCAGCAAGAGGGCCAGTGCAAACCTCCGGTGGACAGAGCGCTTCATATCAACGCTTCTGCGACTTCCCGCGGACAAACCTTCCTTCACGTCCTCCACCGAAGCGTGACTGGCCCCTGCAGCGGATGTTCCATCGGGCGTCCGCTCTGGCTGGCTGCGAGGTGCGCGGCTTTTAATTTGTAATACCATTTCGCGGGTGTGTCGGCGCCATCCAACAACATCAATGGAGGCTTATAACGGAGCCCGAGCGCTTGACGTTCCATGATGCGCTTGTCCTGGTTCAGAAAGACGCGGGCGAAAAACCGGAACAGTGTCTTCGAAAAAGGCACCCAGCGAAAACAGTTCCAGGCTGCACAGAAGTCCATCCGGCATTCATGTTCCGTGATAGGCGTGACGGTGGTCCTCATGGAGACCCAATAGGGGCCACACTGGACCAACTCGGGCCGTAGGTTGGGCAAGACAAAGTCGATGGTAGTTGTGAGCTGGTCGCCGTACGCCTTTAGCAACCTGTAGGGGCCACTATTTCGCGAAGGAGTATGACTTGTCATCCGGAACCCGCCAGGGATCGGTTCAAAATTCTTGGCTTTCTCGTGGATGCTTTTCGGAGTCCGCCACCACAGGCTTTGATGGACGAAAGCGCCATGGGCCGGATCCACCAGCCCCACAACACCGTCGTCAATTGAACAGCGCAGCATGATGGAAACATGGAATAGGCGGTAGTGATCCGAGAGAAGCGGTAGGCGCGGCACCTCGGGCAGGGTGGGGTTTTTCTCGTGGCCATCGGGCAGGTACACCCAAATATAGCCGTCTTGCTCTGCACATGGATAGGTGGTCACTCCGATCTTTTCAGTCTGAAGCGTCGCTCCATCAACCAGCGCGGGGATATGGCGACATCGCCCGCTCATGTCGAACTGCCAGCCATGATAGGAGCATTCCAGGCGATCGCCATCGAACCGTCCGTATGAGAGGGGCATCCCTCGGTGCGGGCAAATATCGCGAAAGGCAAAGGTACGCTTTTGGGAATCCCGGCAAATCGCCAGCGGCATTCCCAGGAGGAGCTGGGCTTTCACGGTTCCAGGTCTGATTTCCGAGGCCAACATGGCAGGATACCAAAAGCCCAATAGGGGAGCGCTCTTGGAAGAGCTTGCCCCTGTCTCGAGATCGGTAGGCCTAGAGGAAAGGCTATCTTGCAAGCTGAATCTCCAGGACCGTGTGTCGTCGAAGCGTATCTTTGACTATAGACGCATTGACTCGGGAGGGTCAAGGACTGCGCCTATGCCCGCCTTGACAATCAAAAGAATCGCATACTATAGTCAATCGCTTGTTTTGTCTTGTGTTGACCAGGATATGCGGGCTTGTGAACTGACCCAGGGAATGCGCTAACTGCCTAGAGGTGCGCCCATGAATACTACCCAAGTCGAACCAGCCGTTGCGCTGGCCGAGCTACAGGAAACGAAGCCGGATAGGGTCACGATCGTCGTGCTCAGCGGCAACATGGATCGGGTCATGGCTGCCTTCATCATCGCGACCGGAGCCGCGGCGATGGGCATGCGAGTCACGATGTTTTTTACGTTTTGGGGGTTGAATGCCATTCGCCGAAAAGGAACTCCGAGCGCGGCCAAGGACTGGTTGCGTCGCATGTTCGGCCTGCTCAACAGAGGAGGCGCTGCGAGCCTGCCGCTGTCCCGGTTCCATTTCTGGGGGCTTGGCACGCGCATGATGAAACGAGTGATGCGGACCCATCGGATGCCGGGCGTCCCGGAATTAATTGAGACTGCGCAGGATCTTGGCGTGCAATTCATCGCCTGTACCACCACCATGGGGCTGATGGGAATTACCAAGGATACCTTGATCGACGGTGTGGATCAGTTGGCCGGGGTCACGACCTACTTGGCTGAGGCGAAGCAGGGAAGCGTCAACCTTTTTATCTAGGCGAGAGGGGCAAGCCTCTAGCCTACTGAAGAACGACCTATGATTCAAGCCGATGTAAAGTTGGATACGCTGGGGTACTTCTGCCCAATGCCCATCATCATGACTTCCAAGAAGATCAAGGAACTGGTGCCTGGTCAGGTGCTGGAGGTCGTGTCTGATGACGAGGGGATCAAGAAGGATATGCCAGCCTGGTGTCAAACGACCGGCCATGAGATGGTAGGACTCGAAGAAGAAGGGAGCGACGCCAAGCGGATTTACAAAGCGTTCGTGAAGAAAGCTAAGCGTTAAGGATGGAGAGCGTTCAGGCTCTCTCCCGATGAGCCGGGGTTGCGGTCCCGCATCCCCGGCTCTTTTTTTATCCACAGAGAGTTCACTCCTAGTTCATAGGCAATCTACACCATATCCACAACATATATGCACTTTTGAAATGGTGCCCTCCAATATATTGTACTTTTTGATTGACTTCCAGAACTCCCTTTGTTATACGCAGGCACACTCACAGGGCTTCCCTTTCAAGCTGGACCCTCGGCACCTGTCGTGAAAGGAGCCATCAGTCAGTCAACCCAACCAAGGAGGAAGATCATGGCTGTCAGCGGCCTTGTCTTCGATGAGTTGATATCTCGGATTGCACGGACGGGGATGGGTGGAGTTGACGAGTCGAGGACAGAGCCAATCATTGACCGAAATAACGGACAGTGGGATGGGCTCTTGGTGGAAACGTCCTTGGAGCGGGTGGCGGTCTTTTGTCGAGAACTAGAAGCGCTCGCACTGGCTGATGTCAGTCAGGTGCGCCGCATGATGATCCACGCGCAGGCGCGCCGAGCTCTTCTCTACGTTCCAGGAAAAACGACCATCTCGAACCCGGTGATGCTCCTGGCGACCCTGTCGAAGATCCAGATTGTGCGTCTGGCCGAAGAGGACCCCGCGCGTCTCAGCTTGAAAGAGAGCCCTAGCTCAGCGGCCTGATAGTCTGGTTTCACTCTAGCTCTATATCCCGGCGACAAAGCGCCCTGGCGCGACAGCATTGGGTGTCGCTGCGGTTCTCGCCCCACCATCTCCCCCTGTCTTCAAGGATTACAGTTTGGCTGACAGTAGCGACTGGTAGAAACGCGGTGCGCTGTGATTCAGAAAAACGCCGAACTGGCTTGTATGACTGCTCCATTGGCTGGTGCCGCTGCCTTGACTTGATCTGGTAACGCAGTTACCGTACCACCCTTCAGCAGGAGTGATCAGCAGTCGGCTCCCAGCGTGAAGCTGAGGAGTATGACCAGAGCAGCATGCCGCCGACCGACGAGGAAAAACCCCTCCTGGTGGTCAATTGCGGACAACTACTGACGATCCGCGGTCCTCGTCGCCCGCGAGCCGGTCAAGAGATGACCGCGCTGGGGCTAGTCCGCAACGGCGCGCTGCTGCTCAAAGACCGGACCGTCCAGCTCGTGGGATCGGAAGACCGCGTCTGCAAGGCGCCGGAATCACGCGGAGCCGTCAGCCTGGATGCAAGGGGAAAGGTCGTCCTGCCCGGTTTCGTGGACTCTCACACCCATGCCCTGTTCGCCGCGACCCGCGTTGATGACTATGTGGCTCGTATCGGCGGAGCGACCTATGAACAGATCGCCAAGAGAGGAGGCGGAATCCAGGCGAGTGCAAGGCGGATGCGCTCGGCCAGCGAGCCGGCCCTGGTTGATCATCTTGAGAGAGTCGTCAATCTGTTCCTGGAATATGGAACCACCACCGCTGAGGTGAAAAGCGGCTACGGTCTGGAGATTGCCCAGGAACTGAAAATGCTGCGAGCGATTCGCGCGGTGGCCACTCGTGGGACCTTCGATCTTGTCCCCACCCTACTGGCCCATGATGTGCCTGCTCGCTTCAGAACGAAGCGCAGACAGTACATCGAGTTGGTGAGCCAGGAGCTGATTCCTCAGGTCGCTCGGGAGGGCTTGGCGGAGTTCTTTGACGTCTTCTGCGACCGCGGCTACTTTTCGATCGCTGAATCGAAGACAATGATGACCGCGGCAGCTAGCGTCGGGCTTCAGCTCAAGCTGCATGCGGAGCAGATGACTCATTCAGGAGCGACCAAGATGGCCGTGGGGCTCAGGTCGGTCTCTGTAGATCATCTGGATCAGGTGACAGATACTGATATTCGGTGCCTGCGGGGCACCGGCACGATTGCTGCCCTTCTCCCCGGGACGGTCCTGCATCTTGGATCGGGCCGCTATCCGCCGGCCCGGCAACTGATTGACGCAAGAATTCCGGTCGCGCTGGCCACGAATTTCAACCCCGGCAGTTCTCCGACGCTGAGCATGCAGATGATCCTCTCGCTGGCCTGCTCGCAGCTGCGGATGAGCCCAGCAGAGGCGATCGTGGCCGGCACCATCAACGGCGCCTATGCGGTTGGCCGGGGGCGATTGGTGGGATCGCTGGAAGTGGGGAAGCAGGCTGATCTGGTGATCATGGACGCATCAGATTACCGTGAGATCCCGTATCTCTTCGGGATGAATCACTGTGAGACGGTGATCAAAAAGGGGCGCGTCGTGTTTTCAAAAGGGAACGCATGATCGAACGCCTTGTGGAGTGCGTGCCGAATTTCAGTGAGGGGCGCAACGCTGAGACGGTTCGTGCCTTGGTGGAAGCCATTCGGGGCGTGGAAGGGGTGTTTGTTCTCGATGAAGAAATGGATCAGGACCATCACCGGTCGGTTCTCACGTGTGTGGGCTTGCCGGAGGCAGTGGCCGAGGCAGCCTTTCAGGCTACCCGCATGGCGGCAGGCCTGATCGATTTGCGAGTGCATCAGGGCGGACATCCGCGCGTGGGCGCAACGGATGTCGTTCCCTTCGTGCCCATCAAGGGCGTGACGATGGAGGATTGCGTTTCCTTGGCCAGACGAGTGGGGAAGCGGATCGGAAACGAATTGGGGATTCCTGTCTTCCTGTATGAGCGGGCGACGGAGCATCCGGACCGCGCGAACCTTGAAACGATACGACGGGGCGGGCTGGAAGGGCTTGCCAGCCGGATGGCATCAGAGCCTGGCTGGGTGCCGGATTTTGGCCCTCGTCACCTTCACCCGACGGCCGGGGCGACGGTTGTCGGCGCGAGGCCGCCGCTCATCGCCTACAATGTCAATCTGCAAACAGATGACCTCGCGGTTGCCAAAGCCATCGCCAAGACAGTTCGTTTTTCGAGCGGAGGGCTGCCCTATCTGAAGGCGATCGGGGTTGAACTCACCAGTCGCCGTCTCGTGCAAGTTTCGATGAACCTGACCGACTTTGAGGAGACCCCGATCCATGTGGCATTTGAGGCAGTGAGGCGAGAGGCTGAGCAGCGGGGTACCGAGATTTGCGGAAGCGAAGTGATCGGACTGGTTCCCCAGCGGGCGCTGATCCAGGGGGCGGAGTTTTTCCTCAAATTAGAACGCTTCGATCCAACCCAGGTGCTGGAGACGCGCCTGGAGCTAGTCTTGGCTCGTGAAGCCAAAACCCGGGGAGACCGGACAATCGCTCAGCCTTCTATATCAGATTTTTTAGCGGACGTTGCAGCTGGTACTCCCACTCCAGGGGGTGGGAGTGTCGCCGCCCTGGCTGGTGCTCTTGCGGCGGCCTTGGGCGTTATGGCCTGCAAGATCGGCCCGCCGGCCGATCCAACAAAGCAACAGAGCGCTCTGGCGAAGGTGCCGGGAGAAACGAGCGACCTTCAAGCGACAGAGCGTCGGTTACAAGAGCTGAGTGAGAGACTCCGAGGTCTCATCCAAGCTGATGCTGATGCTTACGCGGGTGTGGTGAGGGCCTATCGGCTGCCAAAAACCGATCCGTCCAGGCCGAGTGCAATCGCAACAAGCCTTCGCGTTGCTAGCGAAGCGCCGCTGGAGACCGCGACCCTAGCGAGTGAGACCGCATCATTGCTACACACCCTGCTGGCTCAGACCAAACCGACAGTCGCGCCCGATCTCAAGGTTGGGCTGCTGATGGCACGAGCAGCAATCGAGGGAGGGCTTGAAAACGTCTACGCCAACTTGAAATCGCAGACAAATCAATCGGTTGTTAAGGATCTTGCTCAGCGGGCCAAGGCGGTTGAACAGCGCCTTGTGGAACTGAAAAGCCTGTGATACACTCCCCCCGCTATTACTTAGTGGGAGGCGATCTTCATTGTGAAGCGCTGAAAGTGAAGGACGATGGAAATTAAAGTTTTTAACAACAACGTCGAGAAGGCACTCAAGGTTGCCAAAAAGAAGTTGGCCGGGGAAGGTCTATTCCGTGAGCTCAAACGGCGGCGTTTTTATGAGAAGCCGAGCGTGAGAAAGAAGGCCAAGATGCGTGAGGCCCAGCGGCGCCGTCAGAAGTGGCTCTCGAAACGTCGGATGGACTGACCCGCAAGAACCGGCTTCCTCGCCGACGAATCACGCAAGTGCCCTGCGTTTAAGCCTGTGTCGCTCCCGCCTACTCTTAGGCTATAACTTTCCTGTTGCCGCTTCTCTCCCCCTTCGGCATCGCGATGCGCGAGACGGATATCCAAGCTGCTCTTCGAATCCTCAGGCGGGAAGTGAGTCAGTGGCAAGAGCCTGTTGTCGACGTGGTTGCCAAGGAATCAAGCGACCCGTTCCGGATCCTGATTGCCTGTGTACTCAGCCTCAGGACCAAGGACCAAACGACTGCTGAGGCCAGCCGACGCCTGTTTTCACTGGCCTCTGATCCATCCAACATGCTGCGACTCTCCCGGCGCCGCATCGAACGGGCCATTTACCCCGTCGGCTTTTACCGCACTAAAGCGAAGCAAATTCATGAAATCTGTCGTCGGCTGCTGACGGAGTACGACGGCCGAGTCCCGGACTCGCTTGAAGAGCTACTGACACTCAAGGGCGTGGGACGGAAGACGGCCAATCTCGTGGTGACGGTGGGGTTCGGGAAACCGGGGATCTGCGTCGACACTCACGTGCATCGGATCAGCAACCGGTGGGGCTATGTCAAGACGAAGACTCCGGAGGATACAGAACAGGCGCTGCGGCGCAAGCTGCCACGCCGGTATTGGATCACCTTCAATGATCTTCTGGTGCCGTTTGGCCAGAACCTCTGCCAACCGGTCTCGCCCTATTGCAGTCGGTGCAAGCTTGTGAAGTACTGTGATCAGGTGGGAGTCACGACGTCGAGATAGGACGATAAACGTTCAACGTTAATCGCACGAACGGAATACTCTTTTGCGTTTAACGAGTAACGATTAACGGCTAACGTTCATCAGATGAAGAGCGTGGTTTCGGCGCCAGCGGTCAAAGAGAGGATTGCGGGAAGCCCCATCACCTCGTCCACGTTCTTGGCGACGGCTTCGGGGTCCACTCCCATGTATTCAAGGCCGGCGCTGCAGGCGATCAATCGGAAGTGACCCACCTGCCTGGCTTCCTGAAACATTTCAGAAATCCTGGGCACCTTCTTTTCTCTCAGGAGGCGACTGACCTCATCGGCAGCCTCCCCATACTCCGGGGGAAAGTCCACTACGTCGATCTGCCCCTGAGCCAGCTTCTTAATGGTCCAGAAGAGCAGAACGACCACCACGTCTTTTCCCATGGCGGCGGCGGTCATTCCCAGCGTCGCCACCTGGTGGAGTTTGTCGTAGGTGGCATTGTGGGAGAAAATTACGAACCTCGGTTTCTGCTTCACAGGTGCTCCATCTGGATGGCGACCGGATTATAACGTCTGAATTGGGGCGCTGACAAGCAGCGTGGAAAGCGGTTAGGAGGAAGGAGGCATTGGAAGGCGAAGCCCGTGGCGCTGCGCGGCCGCGACCGCTGCGGGATAGCCAGCGTCAGCATGCCGCAGGATGCCCAGGCCTGGGTCGTTCGTGAGCACGCGCTCGATCTTGGTCGCCGCCTGACTCGTGCCATCTGCAACAGTAGCCTGCCCCGCGTGCAAGGAGTAGCCGATGCCGACCCCGCCGCCATGGTGAAAGGACACCCAACTGGCGCCGGACGCGGTATTGAGCAGCGCATTCAGAATCGGCCAGTCCGCGATGGCATCGCTCCCGTCACGCATCGCCTCGGTCTCCCGGTAGGGAGACGCGACAGAGCCGGCGTCCATGTGATCCCGACCGATGACGACAGGGGCCTTCAGGGTTCCCTTGCTCACCAGTTCGTTGATTCGCAGCCCCATGGCAGCACGTTCCCCGTATCCTAACCAGCAGATGCGAGCCGGAAGACCCTGGAAGTGAACCTTCTCTCGGGCGAGTCTGATCCAACGCTGTAACGAGCGGTTCTCCGGAAACAGCTTGAGCGCCGCGTCATCCGTTGCGGCGATATCCGATGGCTCCCCTGAGAGCGCAATCCAGCGGAAGGGTCCCCGTCCCTCGCAAAAGAGCGGTCGAATGTAAGCGGGGACGAAGCCGGGAAAGGCGTAGGCATCCTGCACACCGCGCTGGAATGCCATGGTCCGGATGTTGTTTCCATAGTCGAAGACGATGGACCCGGCTTTCTGCAGCGCCAGCATCGCCCGCACATGGATAGCGATCGAATCCAGTGCGCGATCCTGATAGTCCTTCGGGCTTCGCTGGCGAAGCTGAGCCGCATCCTCCAGCGACAGGCCGGTTGGGATATAGCCGTTGAGAGGATCATGCGCCGAAGTCTGATCCGTGACGAGGTCCGGGATGACGCTTCGTCGGACCAAGTCCGGCAGCACCGTGGCGCAATTGCCCACGAGTCCGACCGACAGAGCCTCGCGCGCTGCTTTGGCTTTAAGGACCCACTGTAACGCCTCATCCAATGACGTTGTCATCCGGTCGCAATAGCCGGTTTTCATCCTCCGGGCGATCTTGCCCTGGTCCACCTCAATGCAGAGGATGGCGGCCCCGTTCATGGTTGCGGCCAGCGGCTGCGCTCCGCCCATCCCACCCATGCCGCCGGTGAGAACGAACCGCCCTGACAGGTCGCCTCCGAAATGCCGATCGGCGGCAGCTGCAAAGGTTTCGTAGGTTCCCTGGACGATGCCCTGCGTGCCGATATACATCCAGGAGCCGGCTGTCATCTGTCCATACATGATCAACCCGAGCGCTTCTAAACGGCGAAACTCGTCCCAGGTGGCCCACTGCCCGACGAGGTTCGCGTTGGCGATCAGCACCCTCGGTGCGAATTCGTGGGTTCGCAGCACGCCCACCGGCTTGCCCGACTGAACCAGCAGGGTCTGATCTCCCTCCAGCGCGGTCAACTCCCGGACGATCGCGGCGTAGGCGTCCCAATTTCGCGCCGCCTTGCCCGCACCGCCGTAGACGATCAGCTCGCCGGGTTTTTCGGCGACCTCGTCGTCGAGGTTATTCATCAGCATGCGAAGGGCCGCTTCCTGCGCCCACCCTTTACAGGTCAGTGTCGTGCCGCGCGGAGCGCGAATGGGCCTGGTCACTTGCGCTTCACCTGTGTCTTGACGCTGTTGATAAAATCTTCGATCGCCACGTCCACCTCCGCTTGCGTCATGGGACGATCGTGCGTTTCGCTTTCGTCAACGAGATAGGTCTCGTTTTCTTTTTCTTGTCGGACCACCACGGTGTTCTCCGGTGTCACTTCGATCAGCATGAACCACTCCTTGTCCCCTTTTTTAATCGAGACCTCCTTCCCAAGCCCTTTTTTCGTGACCTCGACCTGGAGCTCCTTGCTGGCGGGTGGCGACGCGGTGGTCGGAGGAGGTGATGGCTCGGCTGCGGAGGCTGAACTCATCCACGGGAGGCTGATGAGCACGAGGGCCGAGACGACCAGGGCCACACCTGCGAAGGTCGTCCATGTGCGGTGGGTGTCAGAGCCAAGGAAAGGGTTCATGACAGACTCCTCTGTGCTGGTCTGGATGTGGACAGGACAGTGGTCAAGGCTCCGCTTGCCACCAGGGCGCGAATCCGTTCGATATCAGGGGCCAATACACGGTCTTGCTCAAGATGCGCGACCCGCCGGCGGATCAGCTTCATGGTCTCGCGGCTGCCGGCTCCCGCCCGTAACGGACGATGGAAATCCACTCCTTGGGCAGCGCAGAGCAGTTCGATGGCCAGGATGTGTTCGGCGTTGGAGAGGACCTGCTTGAGTTTGAGGGCCGATCCCATGCCCATGCTGACATGGTCCTCCTGGTTGCCGGAGGTCGGAATGGAATCCACCGAAGCCGGATGGGACAGCACCTTGTTTTCAGAGGCGAGCGCCGCCGCCGTCACCTGAGCCAGCATGAACCCGGAGTTCAGCCCCGGATGCGGGCTCAGAAACGGGGGGAGGTCGCCGTATTCGGGATTGATCAAACGCTCGATCCGGCGTTCGGAGATGCTGGCCAACTCCGTGATTGCAATCGCCAGATGATCCAGCACCAATCCGAGCGGTTGCCCATGAAAGTTCCCGCCGGAGAGCACTTCTTCGCGTTCCGGAAACACGAGTGGGTTGTCGGTCACGCTGTTCAACTCGACACAAAGCGTGCCGCGGACGTAATCCAGCGCGTCGCGGACCGCTCCGTGGACCTGCGGCATGCACCGCAGGCTATAGGCATCCTGGACGCGAGGACAATGCACATGCGAGGCCCGGATCTCGCTGCCCGCGACCAGCGCCCGCAGGTTGGAAGCAACCGTCGCCTGCCCCCGATAGGGACGAAGCCGGTGAATCCGAGGATCGAAGGCGACCGGAGTTCCCTTGAGCGCCTCCAGCGACAGGGCACCGGCAATGTCGGCTGCATCAACCAACAGCTCGCATCGACGCAGCCCCAGGAGCCCCAGCGCGAGCATCGCCTGCGTTCCGTTGAGGAGCGACAGCCCCTCCTTCGCTTCCAAGTGTAGGGGTCTCAACCCGACTCGCGCAAGGGCAGCTCGGCCTGATCGCCGGCTCGTGCCAACGAATGCCTCGCCCTCGCCGATGAGAATCAGCGCGAGATGTGCCAGCGGCGCCAGGTCACCGCTCGCCCCGACCGATCCCCGGCAAGGGATCACTGGCAGCACGTCGCGATTGAGGAGCTTGAGCAGGTATTCGACAATCAGTGCGCGCACGCCGCTGTGCCCTCGCGCCAGCACGTTGGCGCGGAGGAGGAGGACTCCCCTCGTTTCCTCCCGCGTCAGCGGCTCGCCCACGCCGGCGGCATGGCTTCGGACCAGATTCAGTTGCAGTTGCTCGATGTCGGATGGCGAAATACGTTGATCAGCCAGCTTCCCGAACCCGGTGGTGACGCCATAGACTGGATCGGCTCGGGCTGCGACTCGCCTGACCACTCGATACGCCGCTGCCATCCGTCTTGTGGCGACAGGAGAGAGCCGGACCGGCCGCTTGTCCAGGACGACCTCGTAGAACGAAGGCAGCGTCAGATCTGCTCCGGTCAGGAAGAGCGGCTTCACAGCACCGGATTATAGCCTGGCATCGTGCTCGCGTAAACCGGAACCCTTCTTGTTTGGGGTCTGTGTGCATGTTAGGATGCCCGCCCGATGGAGCCGCATTTTTCTCATGAGGTTCTGTGGAGCCTGTTCGTCCTCTC
>JAHWYE010000314.1 GCA_020028195.1 Nitrospirota bacterium | reverse complement strand
TTGTTAAGGGTGTTTGATTATAACCGGATGGCTCCAACACCGTCAACCCAGTCTACGGGCCGAAGGGCCCTGTCAAAGTACGCACAAGCGCTTGAAGTGGCGAGCCGGTCAAGCCCCGGTTGGCTGAGGAACCTGCTGAGCCTGTGCCTTTGCCCGGGCTATATAGAGGAGGCCGTCAGCCATCGAATAATTGAATGGCAACTCGCACACCACTTCGCTGACCTTTTCATAGACGTGCTGATAGACCTTCTCCGCCTGTTCGGGGGTCATCCCTTCCTGGACTTCGTAGAAAAACCCTAGGCTCAGATCCTCTGAGGCAGGCCTCATGATGCGCCTGATCCCATAGCTGCCGGGATCGCTCATGATGGGAGCCTCCTTTTCCAGATCAAACAGGCACGGTTGGCAGGAGAAGCCATAGGACGAATTGAGGCGTGTGTTCTCGACGATGAAGTTCATGGTCTCAAGCGCCTCTTCTTCTTTCTCCGTCGGAAACCCCACAATGATATAGCAATGGACCCCAATCCCCAGATTCACGCAGTCTTCCGCAATGCGTCGGACGCTCTCCTGCTTGATCCCTTTTTTCATGAAGTCCATCACGCGCTGATTGAACGACTCGAGGCCGAACACGATCTTGAGGCAGCCTGCATCCCGCATGAGTGTAAGGAGGTCGCGAGAAAGATTCTTTTCAAACCGCATTTCGGCAGTCCACTGGATGCTCAGTTTCCGATCGAGAATCTGCTGGCACATTCTCTTTGTCGGAGATAACGCAAAGCATTCGTCCGTGAAGAAGAAGTATGGCGTACGGTACTTCTCCGTCAGCATCTGCAGATCATCGACCGTCTTGCCGGGATCCTTCTGTCGGAAATTCTGGTGGTCCAGGGTTAATGCGCAAAAGGCGCAATCCTTGTAGTAGCACCCCCGGGAGAACTGTACCGGCAGAACGGTGGCTGGCGCCAGATATCGCCCCAGAGGAAATCCGTCATAGTTCGGCGCGGGAAGCGCGTCGATGTTTTCGGAGTAAAACGGTTGATTGACCGTGATCTTGTCGTCCTGACGGTAGATCAGATTGGGCACCTTGCTGAAATCGCGCTTGCCTTCCAATTGAGTGATCAGCTCAAGCAGCGCGGTCTCTCCCTCGAACACGATAAAGTCATCGGTCAGTTCAAACAGGCTCGCGCACCGGCGCAGATTATCGACCAACCGAGTGAAAATACTCCCCCCGATCGTCAGGTGAAGGTCGGCGTTCGACTCCTTGATCAGCCGACAGAGCGTCAGGCCTGGAATGATTTGAGACGTCGCCGTGATCGAGATACCAATCAGGGCGGGCTTGTCCGCCAGAATCGAGGGGAGAAACCAATCCCGGAATAATTCAATGTACGGGTTCTGTTCCTCATCGCGTATGGCCTTGAGAATATCCCTGGACGAGTAAATCGAATAACTACTGAACTGATTGTCAACGACGGTGATTCGGGTCGGAAAATACAGCGTCGAAATCAGTTCCAGCCACTTGTCGATCAGGAACAGGCTTTCCCTGTATTGATCGATATCATAGAACTCCTGCCCACGCAGAGCGTCCTTCGCAGGCTCGATCCGATCGATCAGATACGGAAACCGCTCCAACGACTCGACCACTCGGGCGTAGTGTTCGGCGCTACCTGGGCCGGATTCACCCTGCCGATTTCGCTCGAGCCGCCTCACTTTCTCCATCAAACGCGCGTACACCTGCTGTCCACACTCGTGAGTGAGGACCGTGTCGAGGAGTTCGATGCCAAGATCACGTTGCGTGACGTTCTTGACGCCGGCCTGAGCAAGAAAACCGGCCAGAGAAGGAAGGCTCAAATAGGGTTGGGAGGGATGCCAGGTTGGCGGGAATAACAGGGATATGTTCATAGTAATCCTGATGACTGGAGGCGGCTCTGTTTCATGCCCTGCACCACCCCATGACGGAACGCGGTATCAGCACTTTTATACACCCCCCAATCCGCCCAATGCAACCGTGCCTCATCCGGGGATTCCCTTGCAGTTCAACGGCAAAGGGCTTGTTGGGAGCTCCTGCATGGGCATGAGACACAAAAAAGCCCCGAGTCATACTTTTCGCCTTCCGACTCGGGGCTTCTCTGTAATAGCTAGCCACTGGAAGGGCAGGGCCCTTCCGGTTAACCTATTCGACCCACTCGCGTGGGCAGACCTCTCAGGGCAGCTTCAACGTAAACCAGGTCGAAATCCCCTTCATTCCATTCCGTTCAACGTTGCTCCCGTCCCATACCGCAAAGGCCACTGGAACGGACGCGCCTGCCTTAAACTGCACATCGTTCGCATCACTGGTGGTCAATGTGCGCTTCACCACGATGCGCCAGGTAGGACCAACGCAGCACCCGCCCTTAATTGAGCCGGCAGGTTCCCACAGGCCGTTGCCGATCACATCCTGATGGGCTTGAGTGGTCAGCGTGCTGAATCCGTTCGCGTTGAGATCTTCGACAGAGCTCACGCGCAAGGTCGGATCAGACATGATATTGCCCGACCAAATCCCTGGGTTGAATGGACCTAAGCTGCGGCCGATTCGGTCAGGATAGGTAACGCCGCCCGCAGGCTCTTCGAAATAATAATCCCAGAAAATGCCCGGGTACTGGTCGTCAACGTCCCAAATTCCGGCGCTGTCTTTCCCCAGGTCCTTCTGCCATTCCGCGTTCCAACGCCAGATGTTGACCGTGCCCCCAGACTGGCCCATGCACTGGAATGGGGGCGCCCCGGAGATATTCACTGGGAACTGGAGCGCAGCCTGGTCGCGGAAGTCCTGTGGCCCAATGGTGGTATTGTTCAAGGTCTGATCGGACCAGTCCAGGCGGAATCCAATCTCCTTCCCATTCGTGACCGCCTTGACAAAGACGGACTTCACGGCAATGTTTGGATGCATCGGCGTGGTAATCGTTTGTCCGCTCAGCGGCACGACTATGCCTGGCACCCCTTCCCAGACAGGATTCGCCCCATCCATCGGGATCGGCCCCTTGATCGCCTTCACCGGAATAGTAACCGGCTGGCTGACCGCGAGGGGCACCTGCCCGATCGTCAGCATGACACCGACAACCAGGGCAGAGAG
>JAHWYE010000313.1 GCA_020028195.1 Nitrospirota bacterium | reverse complement strand
CCTTCGAGGGGACCACATTGGAACAACGCCTGCGAGACATGAGCGCTAAAGCGCTCTATGTGTCTGGTCTGGCCACTGATTATTGCGTCAAGCAGACAGTCTTGGATGCCTGCAGGCTTGGCATTCGGGTCGTGGTGCTGGAGGACGCCGTCCGCGGGATTGATGCCACGCCTGGAGACTGCGAGCGAGCGATGCGTGAGATGCGTGAGGCCGGGGCCATTCTGGCTAAAGCGCGCGATCTGGGCCTGTGAGCGATCGCATCCGGGCTCATCTCCAATCCATCATCGGCGAACGTCATCCCGTCACGTCCCCCGCCGCGTTGCAACAGGCAGCCCACTACCTCACCGAGCAATTCATGACCCTTGGTTTGGCTGTCTCCTTTCACACCTTCGAGGCGCTTGGTGGCACCTACCGCAATGTAATCGCGACAATGCTGCCATCCCGATCTTCACCCGTCCCGCCTCAACCTCCGCTCATTATCGCCGCGCACTATGACACGGTGCAGGGATCGCCCGGCGCCGACGATAATGCCAGCGGCCTAGCGGTCCTGCTGGAGGTGGCTCAGCGGCTGCGCGAGGTTTCGCTCAACGGGGCGGTGCGCTTCATCGGGTTCTGCCTGGAGGAGGAAGACCTGCTCGGCAGCCTGGCGTACGTCTCGCATCTCAAGGCAACCGATCAGGAGATTCGAGGCGCGGTTGTGCTGGAATGTGTGGGGTTTACCTGCACCGAGGAAGGTTCTCAGTTTGCGCCACCGGGCCTCCCCATCGCGGTCCCCACGATGGGGAACTTCTTAGGGATCGTGGGAAACAGAGCGTCGGCAGGCCTGGCCAGCTTGATTGAACAGGCAGCGAGCCAGTACGTCCCCGACCTCAAGACCGTCTCATTGTTAGTTCCCGGCCAGGGCGAATCATTTCCGGACGCCAGGCGCAGCGACCACGCAGCCTTCTGGCATTTTGACTATCCGGCCGTCATGCTGACCGACACCGCGAACTTCCGAAATCCCCACTACCATCAGCCCACGGATACCCTGGGCACTTTGGACCTGACGTTTATGCATCAGGTAACCCGTGTCGTGACTGAAGTTGCGAGACAGCTGGCCAGCGTGTGACAGGTTGGCGATCCTGTGGGGAACATCTCATTTGTTGAGCAGATACCGCCCCGACTCCGTCCTATACCGGATTATTCATGAGTGGTTCATGGATCATCCGGGCTACGCACTGGCTCCCATACGGGTTTCTTCCACAAACCGCTCGGTGAAGTCGTCAATGGCTCGCCCCTGACGTCCTGGCGCGTGGTGGATGTAGAGGATCTTCGGATTGACCGTCTCCTGCGGTGCAGGCGGCAACGTCATCTGGTACTTGATTGGTTTCGCGTGATCGGAGAGCTGGAGCTTCGGATTGTACACGCTGTTGAACTTCCAGAGCATCTTGACGAAGTTGGTTTGGCCCCGCAGGAGGTGCCCGGCCGCGATCCTGGTCGTGGATCTGAGCGCTTCCCAGCCGAGGTGCTTCTGATTCAGAACCTGCTGGGTCTTGACCAGTTCCTCATAAAACTCGTGGAGCGGTAATTTCGTCGGCAGCACCGCGTGCTGGATGTCGAAGAGCCGGTAGTCGCGGGTCTCGACCTTGCGTGACTCCGTATGCCAGGTCTCCGTGCCGGGGTACGGCGTATTGACGCTGATATTGACGATCTCCGGGATCTCCAGACACCACTCACGGATCACCGCGAAGCGCTTCCTGTCCCAGTCAGGATCTGCGATCAGGTTGATGGCCACGGTGATTCCGAGCGAGCGAGCGTATTCCAACGCCTCAAAGTTCTTTCCCAAGGTGATGCGTTTTCGGTGTTGCTTGAGCCCCGCTTCGTCAATGGCCTCTACGCCAATGAACATGTATCGCAAGCCGAGTTGCTTCCAGAAGGTGAAGACCTCCTTGTTCCGAAGGAGGACATCACCACGGGTCTCCAGATAGTACTGTTTCTTGATCCCCTTCCTGGCAATGGCTTCGCCGATGTCAAAGCCGTGTTTGGACTGGATGAAAGCTACATCGTCCACGATGAAGATGCCTGGCTCTTCAATCCGTTCCAAATCCTCAACAATCTTGTCCGGACTGACTGTGCGGTAGCTGCGCCCATAAAAAGTCCAGGCGCTGCAGAAGGAACAGTCCCAGGGACAGCCCCGCGTGAATTCGATGGACGCGCAGGGGTCCAGGACGCCGATAAAATACTTGCGGCGATGGCGTAGCAGGTCTCGGGCCGGCCGAAGATCATCCGGCCTCTCCACGAAGCGGGGAGGGGGCCCTTCTCCGTCCAGCGTGACCACGCCTGGCACCTTCGTCACGGCCTTGCGGTCGTGCGCAATGGCCAGGAGGAGCTGAGTCACGGCAGCCTCTCCTTCGCCCTTGAGGACACAGTCAATGGCCCCTTCACCATGTTCCAGAAAATCCTGTGCGACGAAGGACGCGCTATGCCCGCCGACCAGGATGAAACTCTGAGGAAGTTTCTCCTTGGTCAGCTTGGCCAGGTCCACAATTTCCGGCACATTTGCGAGATAATTGCAGGAGAATGCCACGACGTCGGGCTTCCATCGGTCAACGATCTTGAAGTAATCTGTGTGGGTTTCCGCCTGCAAGTCGATCAGTTGAACATCATGGCCTGCCTGGCGGGATGCCTGAGCGACCAGTTCGAGTCCCAGTGGCTCCAGCCGCAGGTAGATTTTGGTGTACATGAGAGGGCCTGGATGAACTGCCAGCACCTTCATGGCTCAATCTCCTCAATCAAGGGGCCCCGGGAAAGGCGGTCGCGCATTCCCAACGAGACACCGCGACGGACAGGATCTAACCGATGTTCGAGGCAGGGGGTAAAATTGTGCCGAAATGCTGTGGCAAGGTCAAGAACATTTTGTCTCAAGAGGAGTTTCAAGCGAGGGGCGCGGCGTCATCCGGGTGAACTCTAGTTGAAAACCATCAAGGCCTCCACCATCAAAGCCATCGCGCGGATCTTCGCCAGTCTGGATTATTCGGCACTGGCGACCATCTACTGTGACGAAGGCGGCGAAGCGTTTTGGCGGGACCGTCGGGGTCCGTGCCAGGAGCTTGGCATCAAGCTCGC
>JAHWYE010000071.1 GCA_020028195.1 Nitrospirota bacterium | reverse complement strand
GAAGCAACACCTCCGGCAAGTCAGGGTCATCTCGGGACCGATCCTGATCCGAAATTCCCTCGTGCGAGGTCGGGTCGCCACAAATCTGAGGGAAGGGTATCTGGTGGTGAAAGGGCCGGTGATCATGACCGGCACGACGTTCGAGCGCTCGATGGATTTGTCGCATGCTGCGTTTGTGGAGTCAGTGGATTTCTCGGAAGCGGTTCTTCTCCGCGAGGGGTTCTTCATTGGGGCTCTCTTCAGCCAAACCGCGCGGTTCGAAAAGACCGCGTTCGGCGTGCATTCGCGTTTTCACAAGGCGGTCTTCGGCGAGGCAGTGACCTTTCTTCGGGCCGGCTTCAACGGATTGGCCGAGTTTCTGGAAGTGACGTTTGAGAAAGAGGCCAGTTTCTCACGGACCTACTTCAAGCTGGGCACCGGGTTTTCCGGCAGCCATTTTCTGGGTGGGCTCGACTTTTCTGAGGCGCTGTTCGAGCGAGAGGCCTTCTTCCTGTTCACGGTCTTTGAGGGAGACGCCTATTTCCGACGCACGACCTTTCGATCCCTGGCGGACTTTACGGATGCAGAGTTTAAGGGGGTCAATGACTTTGCAAAGGTGTTCTTTCAGGTGGAGCCGCGCTTCATCCGAACGAAGGGGAGTGGCGCGAGTCAGTCTCCAGGGGGACTGCACGATCCCCGCTTTCTATATGGAATTGCCGCCGCCCTGCTGATTTTTACGGTCTGCTTTGTCCTCTTTCTCCGCAAGGGCTAGATGGCGAAAGCGCCTGAAGCCCCTATATATAGAATTTCTCTTGCCTCCTGCCCCATAAGTTGGTATAAGGGGCCAGCTTTTCGGCTCGATAGGGATCATGGAGGAGCCGGGTTGGACCAGGTTGAACTGCCCTATCAGATTCGGATCGAGCAGTTTGAGGGGCCGCTCGATCTGCTGCTGCATCTGATCAAGAAGAACGAGATCAATATCTATGATATCCCTATTGCGCTCATCGCTCGGCAGTATCTCGACTATCTGAGCGTGATGAAGTCGTTGAATTTGGCGGTGGCCGGTGAGTTTCTGGTCGTGGCGGCGACGTTGGTGCAGATCAAGTCACGAATGTTGTTGCCGGACGATGAGGCGGGGAGCGACGAGGATGAGGGTCCGGATCCTCGGGAGGAACTGGTTCGCCGGCTGTTGGAGTACAAGCAGTTCAAGGAGGCCGCGCGGGAGCTTGACGGCCAGGAGCGGCTGTGGCGGGAGATCTTCTCGCGGCAGCAGCCGCCATCCGTGACGGCCCAGTCCAACGAGCCATTGCTGGAAGATGCGACCCTGTTTGACCTGGTTGACGCGTTGCAGGGCCTTCTGGCCAGGACGCCGAGTCATCAGTTGCTTGAAATCGTTCCGGAAAACCTGACAGTCAGGGACCGGATGACAGTCATTCTGGAATTGCTTGACGGCCAAGAGTCCATCACGTTCCTGTCGATTTTTGAAGGACAGCGCCATCGGCTGCTCGTCATTGTCACCTTCCTGGCGCTGCTGGAGTTGATGCGGATCAAGGTCGTGCGTGTGTTCCAGGGTGAGACGTTCGGTCCCATTCTGGTTACGCGGGCCTTCTCGTTGATGACCGGCGAGGATCCGATTGAAGCCTAGCGAGTTGTGGAAAAACTAGTGCGGCGGTCTCTTGCGAGATGAGTGAGGGATAGCCGTAACGATCTCAACGACTTCTCCAGGATGTTCAAAAAGGCCGCGCGGCGCGGCCGCAGCGAGCGAAAGGCCGAGGCGTACTCTTGGCGGTACGTTGAGGCCTTGAGCGACGTGAGAACAAAGCTGGGGGCCTTTTTCAACATCCTGCTAGCAACCTGCGAGGGAGAATACCATGAATACGCCAATGGGCAGGCCGAAGGATGACGACGTCCCGATGCGTGACGGCAGTGAAGAGGTGCTCGCGAAAAGCGGTACGAATGGGCACGGTGCCGGCAATGGGAACGGAAACGGCGCTGATCATCAGGAGCCATTGTCGGAGACGTTGGACCAACGGGCGCTGAAGGGTATTCTCGAAGCGCTGTTGTTCGTCTCCCACGAGCCGTTGTCTGTGGATCGTTTGGTGACGGTGCTGGGGAGAGTCTCAAAGGCCGAGGTTGTAGAGGCGTTGCGATGTCTCCGGGAGGATTACAACCAAGAGGGACGGAGTTTGCAGCTCGTCGAGGTGGCCGGCGGCTTTCGGATCGTGACCAGGCCGGATGTGGCGCCCTGGGTGAAACGTCTCGACAAGGTCAAAGCGGCGCCGAAACTGTCACGGTCTGCGCTGGAATCGCTCGCCATTGTTGCGTACAAGCAACCAATCGTCCGGGCCGAGGTCGAGGAGATCCGGGGTGTCGAGACATCCAGTGTGCTTCGGACCCTCTTGGAGCGCAAACTTGTGCGGATGATGGGCCGGAAGGATGTGCCTGGTCGGCCGATCCTGTATGGGACCACCAAGTATTTCTTGGAGCACTTCGGCCTGCGCGATCTCTCGGAACTGCCTCCTTTGCGTGAATTCAAGGAACTGGGCGAGTCTGTGCAGGGGTCATTGCCGGTTGAAGAGGAATCCCTGTTCTTGACCCCTGAGCCGGCCGAACGAGTCTGAATTCGCCTGGTTTCGTGCCTTGTTCTTGATGGCTTGCCCACTCCTTCCCGCGGATTCTCTCGCTGGTGCGCGCAGCTCGCAGCGGACCACGCGACCTTGACGAGAGCATTTTCCGTTTGCTAGACTGCCTTTCTTAAGTGTTTGAAACAAGTTAGATTCATTCTGGGTTTCCGGTTCTGAATCAAAGCCTGATCCATGAGGCCTGGAACATGATGAAGGAGTGGCTGTCTCACGAGGTGCCCCTGACTATTCGTCCAAGGCTCCAGGCCGAAGGGAACGCCGGTGAATGGGGTGCTGGAGAGGCGATTGAGGCGGAAAAACTCCCTCCTGCTCCGACCGGTGTCGTGGCCAAACCGGGGAACGGTCGAATCACGATTTCCTGGGACCCGGTCCCCGATGCCATGTACTACAACCTCTATTTCCTGACCTCCAAGGGCGTGCAAATCAAGTTCTCCATACTCACCCGCCCGATTGCCAGTGCGGCGGATTTCAATCCGGTTATCGGGGTGACGAAAGAGAAAGGCAACTGCATAGAGGGGGCCGGCGCCCCCTATGTCCACGACGACCTGGCAAACGGGACCTGTTATCACTATGTGGTGACTGTGGTGACCCCGGACGGAGAGAGCCCGGAGTCGGCGGAGGTCATGGCGATCCCGTCCCCCTATCTTTTGGTGATGCAGATCGGCCAAGAGGGAGTGGATGACGGGGAATTCAAGTCACCGACCGGGATCGCCTTGGACAGCGAGGGGAATATCTATGTCGCTGACACGGATAATCATTCCATTCAAAAGCTCGACAAGGAAGGAAAGTTCCTGGCGCGATGGGGTAGTGAAGCGAGTGCAGAGGAAGGGGAGTTTTACTATCCGCGCGGGTTGGCGACGGGCCCGGAGGGAGTCGTGTATGTGGCTGACAGCGGTAACAACCGGCTCCAGAAGTTCGATTCCGCGGGGAACCCATTACGTGCCTGGGGGAAGTTCGGGTTCGCCTGGCGGGGCGCGGACATGGGAAAGTTTGATGTGCCGTGGGGCGCAGCGACTGACACCCAAGGTAACTTGTACATCTCGGATACCAGCAACGCGCGGATTCAGAAGTTCCAGTCTGACGGAACCCCGCTCCTCAAATGGGGACGGGACGGCAGCTTTGACGGAGCCTTCTTTTTTCCACGCGGAGTAGCGGTGGATTTCGTGGGGAATATCATCGTGGCCGATGAGGGCAACCATCGCATCCAGAAATTCGATGCGAGAGGCAGTTTCCTCACCAAATGGGGACGGGAAGGGAGCGGTCCCGGTCAATTCAAGGCCCCCTGGGGCGTGGCCTGCGACGCGTTGGGAAATGTGTATGTGGTGGACAGCGGCAACCATCGAATTCAGAAATTCGATGGAAACGGAACCTTTCTCTGCGCCTGGGGTAATCGCGGCCTGATGGAAGGACAACTGAATTTCCCGTCCGGCATCGTGGTGGATAAAGAAGGGTGCGTCTACGTGGTGGACAGCGGTAACGCGCGCGTGCTGAAGTATGCGCCGACCGAGGAGGAGTTGCAGAGGGCTGCACAGACTGCAAAACAGGGAGACGCGGCCTTGCCGGCACCGGGGAGTTTGGTGGCGAAAGCCGGAGACACTGAAGTGATCCTGGGCTGGTTGGATCTGCCAGGGGTTGAATCCTATAACCTGTACTTCCACACCACGCCAGGCGTGACCACTCAGACGGCGACTCGCATCGAGGGCGTGACGACTCCCTACACGCATTCCGGTTTGACCAATGGTATCCCCTATCACTACGCCCTCGCCGCCGTCTATCACGACGGGCTCGAAAGCGGTCTGTCCGAGGAAGTGATGGCGATGCCGGTGCTCATCGACATGACGGCCCCGCAGAATCCCAACGCGGTCATCAACCATGGGGCGTTCATGACGAGCGCTCCTGACGTGGTGGTGACGATTTCAGCTACTGACGTGGACACGGGCGTGGGGGCCTATTTTATTTCTGAAAGTCCGATGACGCCGATGGCCGGCATGCCAGGGTGGGTAGATGTGCTCCCTGCGCACAAGTTCGGGGCGACGATTCCCTTCACCCTGTCTCCTGGTGATGGCCATAAAACCGTCTATGTCTGGTTCAAAGACGTTGGGAACAACGTCTCGATGCCGGCGACCGCCAGCCTCCTGGTCAACACGTCAGGCTACCTGTGCGTGGCGAAATGGGGAAAGCCCGGCCGTGGGGCCTCTCTGTTGCACGGTGGTGAGTTCATGAGTCCGATGTACGGCATCACCCTTGACCAACAGGGGTCGCTGTTTGTGGTGGACAACGGCAACAACCGTATCCAGAAATTCGACAACACCGGCAACTTCATTGTGCTGTGGGGAAACTTCGGATCAGCCAACTCCAATTTCCACAACCCGACTGGACTCGCGTGCGACGCGCAGGGGAATGTGTTCGTGGTGGATACGAACAATCACCGTGTCCAGAAGTTCGACGGCAAGTTGGGGCAGTATCTGATGAAGTTCGGCTCGCGCGGAAACGGGGAAGGGCAGTTCAATTCGCCCTGGGGTATCGCGGTGGACCGGGTGCGGGGCTACATCTATGTGGTGGATAGCGCGAATTTCAGGGTGCAAAAGTTTGATCCAAAGGGTGAATTTATCATGCAGTGGGGCAGCTTCGGGACCAACGACGGGCAGTTCTATTTTGCGCGTGGGGTTGCCGTTGATCCGTCGGACGGCGCGGTGTATGTCGTGGATATGGGCAATCACCGTGTTCAGAAGTTCGATACCAGCACCAACGTCCTGCCGCAGTTGATCACGAAATGGGGGGGTGGCGGTCCCGGCCATGCCAGCAGCCTACAAGCCCAGGAAGCGGGTCAGCTCCGCAACCCGTGGGGTATCGCAGTGGACGGAAACGGGGATGTCTATGTTACGGATGCCGGCAACCACCGTGTGCAAAAGTTCGACCGTGAGGGGAACTTCATGACGCAGTGGGGAGGGTTCGGCAACGCGGACGGGCAATTCAACTTCCCGTACGGCATTGCCGTGGATGGGCGCGGCAGCATCTTCGTGGTTGACAGTAGCAACACGCGCGTTCAGCAGTTCTTGCAGGCTGAGGAGGGCGGAGAACGATTGAAGGAAGAGGCTGAAACCGCGGCCGCCCTGACGGACCAGACAACTGAAGGGCAACGTCCGTAAGAGGCAGATTGATGCGCCAGAAGGACATCAGAGAGGGCCTGACATACGATGATGTGGTTTTGGTGCCGGCCAAGTCGGAGGTGCTTCCCAGCGAGACCGACACCCGGACGCGCGTGTCGCGGAACGTGACGATCAACATTCCGATCTTGAGCGCGGCGATGGATACGGTGACAGAGGCCAGGTTGGCCATTGCGCTGGCCCGTGAGGGCGGGATGGGCATGATCCATCGCGTGCTGGCGCCGGCCGATCAGGCGGCTGAAGTGGATAGGGTCAAGAAGTCTGAGAGCGGGATGATTCTGGACCCCATTACGATTTCACCAGAACAGACGATTCGGGACGCGCATCAGCTCATGTCGAAGTACAGAATTTCCGGGATTCCCGTGACCAAGCACGGGAAACTCGTGGGCATTGTGACCAACCGGGATCTGCGCTTTGAAACCAGGATGGAGCTGAAAGTCTCCCAGGTCATGACGCGGGAAAAACTGGTGACCGCTCCGGAAGGCACCAGTCTGGAGAAAGCGCGGGACATTCTGCATGAGTATCGGATTGAGAAACTGCCGGTGGTCAACAAGCGATTCGAACTGAAGGGGTTGATCACGATCAAGGATATCGAGAAGCGCATCAAGTATCCCAATGCCTGCAAGGATGCGCACGGTCGCCTGCGGGTGGGAGCCGCCGTCGGGGTTGGCGCGGATGCCGAGCAGCGCGTCGAGCTGCTGGCGAAGGCAGGGGCGGATCTGGTCGTGGTGGACACGGCTCACGGCCATGCGCGGAGCGTGCTGGACACAGTGAAGTTCATGAAGCAACGGTATCCGGGCATGGAGGTCATCGCGGGCAATATCGCGACTGCGTCCGCCGCAAAGGATCTGGTGAAAGCTGGGGCGGACGCGGTGAAGGTGGGGGTCGGTCCCGGTTCCATTTGTACCACCCGGATGGTGTCCGGGGCGGGCATGCCGCAGTTGACCGCGATCTCCGATTGTGCCGAGGCGTTGGCCGGGAGCGGCATCCCCATCATCGCGGATGGCGGGATCAAGTACTCCGGCGACATTACGAAAGCGTTGGCCGCAGGGGCGTCCGCCGTGATGGTCGGAGGCCTCCTGGCTGGAACCGAGGAGTCGCCGGGCGAAACCATCTTGTTCCAGGGGCGCACCTACAAAGTCTATCGCGGGATGGGCTCGATCGGCGCGATGGAAAAGGGCGGAAAGGACCGCTACTTCCAGACTGGGCGCGCTGAGTCAAAGCTAGTTCCTGAAGGGATAGAGGGGCGCGTACCCTACAAGGGTACTCTGTCGGGGGTGATCTACCAGCTCGTCGGCGGGGTCAAGTCCGGGATGGGCTACTGCGGCTGTCGAACCATCCCTGAACTACAGCAGAAGGCGACCTTCATCAGGCAGACGCTCGCCGGCCTCCGGGAAGGTCATGTCCACGATGTGATCATCACGAAGGAAGCGCCGAATTACCGGACCGACTGGGAGTAGGACGTTAAACGTTAATCGTTATTACGTTAACCGTGAGCCGGCCGGGCTTATCTCTCGCTCTTCCACGTTTAACGTTGCATGATTAACGAATAACGTCTCCATGGAACTCTGGCACGATAGAATCCTCGTTCTCGACTTCGGTTCTCAGTACACACAGCTCATCGCTCGTCGAATCCGCGAAGCGCAGGTCTATTCCCAGATCCTGCCTTGCACCGCTTCCCTCGCGACCGTGCTTGCCTACCGCCCGAAAGGTCTC
>JAHWYE010000312.1 GCA_020028195.1 Nitrospirota bacterium | reverse complement strand
GCTCCGATCCTGCGTGACCCCGAGCTGACGCCGCCTCTAGACGTGTTGATCCTCGAGTCGACGTACGGCGATCGTCAGCACGACTCGTATGCCCACGGCGAGCAGCTCTTCCGCACGGCCGTCGCCGACACAGCCGCGCGGGGCGGAAAGATTCTCATCCCCTCATTTGCCGTCGGGCGCGCGCAGGACCTCGTCTATGCCCTGTACCGCCTGCAGCAGGCTCAACTGGTTCCTTCGATCGCGACCTACGTGGATAGCCCCATGGCGATCGACGCCACCGAGATTTTCCGCGTGCACCAGGAGTGTTTCGACGACGAGATCCGCGGCCATCTGGAACACCACGACCCGTTCGGGTTCAAGCAGCTCTCGTATCTGCGCTCGGTGGATGAGTCGAGGGCGCTGAACGGGAAGGTTGAACCATTCATCGTCATCGCCACGTCGGGAATGTGCGAAGCCGGGCGGATCCTCCACCATCTTCGTCACCATATCGACGATCCGAAATCGTTGCTCCTGTTTGTCGGGTTCCAGGCCGCGCACACGCTGGGGCGCCGGCTCGCCGATGGTGTGTCCCCGGTGAACATTTTCGGTCAGCCGTATCAGGTGCGGATGCGAGTGGAGAAGATCGAGTCGTTCAGCGCACACGCGGACCGCGACGAGCTGCTGGCATGGGTGAGACGCGTACCACGTGTGGGGCAGATCTATCTCGTCCACGGTGAGGAAGCGCAGGCCCTGGCGCTTATCGGCCGGCTGACCGCAGCCGGATTCTCCGCGCAGCTGCCGGCGCAGGGGCAGCCGGTACCAGTTTGATCACAACGGCTTGTTGCGTCGATTTCTGCGCAAAAGAATACCCCGCTGCGAGTTGCAACAGCGGGGTGGGATGTGCAGTCACGCTACGTTAAGTGTTCCATCCAACCACAGGAACCAGATCAGCACGGCTCCAGAAAACCCTGCGACCAACGTCCAGACCTCCATTCGATTCTCCTTCGGTTTCAACAGGCATCCCTTCCAGACAGTGAAGACAAGAGGGGTGGGTAGTCACCCACCCCTCGCCTATAGATCCCGCCTGACTGACTCTACCGGGCGGTTGTAACGGGCTGAACCTCCGGGAAATACGGGGTCAGCTTGCCGAAGATGTCATCACGGTTGATGTCGTTGTACTTCGCACGCACCTTGGTGACGAGGAGTTCCGCATCTCCATTGATCGACTGTACATCCTGTTCGGTCAGGTTCGGCCAGAGCACACGGAGCTTGGGCTGTAGTGTGGTCCAGTGTTCCCTAATCATTTCAGGTTTGAACATTGTGGGGTTCCTCCGATCGTCTCTGAACCTACCGTCATATCTTCATCGGGGCTGAGCAGCCTCCGCATAAACAAGCGTGACAGGTCTTGTGATACCCGTCAACACATATCTTTTTTTCCACGCGCGCGCACCGAGCGAATGTCAACACAATGTTTTGTCTTGTGCTTGTGGGCGATCCGTGAGAAACTGTATGCGCATCGCAGAACCGAGTTATATCTGTGATAGTCTGCAGTTAAAGGGTGGAAAGAGACATGGCAACAGGCACCGTGAAGTGGTTCAGCAGTGAGAAGGGGTATGGGTTCATCACGCCCGAGGATGGTTCGAAGGACGTGTTCGTGCACTTCAGCGGCATCGATGGCGCCGGATACAAGTCGCTGGAGGAAGGTCAGAAGGTCGAATACACAGTGAGCCCCGGTCAGAAGGGGCCGCAGGCAACCCAAGTCCGGCTGGTCGGGAGCTAACCCTCAACAAAAACGTTCTGTCCGACAAGGCTTGTCCATGAGACAGACGCGGGCCTGGGCATCATCGCCCAGGCCCGTTGAGTTTGCTCGGAGCGATTTACTTTGACTCCCTACCACGCGGGTGCTATGGTGAGAGATGCAAGCTCCCATTCCTTCGATTCAGTCCCCCTGGAGAGAACCAAACGTAGTCAAGGAGCCCCACCGGGATAAGCGGATCGCCGGGGGATGGCTGCCCACTCTCGTCCTCTTGGAGTGAGGAATTCTCAAAAGGAGTACCACATGTCACCCGAAGACACCAAAGCTCTCGGCCGCCAGATCGTGGAGGCCATCAACAGCGGTAATTTTGCTAACTTCGACAAGATCTTCGCCGCCGGCTACGTTGACCGAACCGCGCCACCCGGCGTAGGAACAGACCTGGCAGGCTTCAAGCAGACCCTGACCGCGCTGCGGGCTGCCTTCCCCGACCTCCGTTACACGATTGAAGACGAGATCGCCGCGGGCGATCGACTCGTGCACCGTCTCTCAGGGCGGGGGACGCAGAAGGGCGAGTTCCAGGGTGTTCCCGCCACGGGCAAGCAGGCCTCGTGGGCAGAAGTGCATATCGGGCGGGTTGTCGACGGCAAGGTGGTCGAGCACTGGGGCCTCGGCGACCAGCAGGCTATGATGAAGCAGCTCGAGCTTGCTCCGGCATCACGCTAACCGTAACCGCTTTTTCCGGGGACGTAGGGTACGGTCCTACGTCCCTGATTTCTTGCCTGCAAAGCATCGCTCCAGTCTCTCGACGAACTTCGGTTGATCGATTGAGGCCACGATGTGCGCGTTGGGAGGACGGTCGCTGCGCCGCTCATCGGCCGCCGTCAGCCCGCGCGCCAGCCTTCCGCCCGTCTCGACGTCGACTCTCGCCCACCGCCGGACGCTTACTGCATCGTCGAGGGCCACGGCCATGGCCAGCGGATCGGGAAGGGAGATCCCTGCGACTCCGCGGCTTCGCAGAAAGTCACCGAGCCGAACCGTCATCGGCCGCACGAAATTCCGCCCAAGGGGTCCGGCGTCCGTGAGCCGCTGCCACTGCTCAAAGGGGACCAGACAATCGATGCAGATTTCCCAGGGGAGGAGCGTAAGCTCCGTTACTCGATCGAAGACGATGGCCGCCGCTTCCGGATCCGCGTAGACGTTGAACTCGGCGACCGCGGTGACGTTCCCCATCCCACGCACCGCCCCACCCATGACCGTGATGCGGTTGAACATCTTCGGAAAGTCGGGTTCCATCGCGATGGCCAGGGCGATGTTAGTGAGCGGCCCGAGGGTGACGAGCTCGTATCCCCCCGGATTCTGCCGCGCCATCCGGACCAA
>JAHWYE010000311.1 GCA_020028195.1 Nitrospirota bacterium | reverse complement strand
TCGAGGCCGTGCAGAAAGGTGCCTTCGGCTATCTCCAGAAACCGTTTGACGACAAGGAACTGAGAGGTAACATCGAGAAGGCACTGGCGCAGCAGCGGATGAGTCGAGAAATCCAACGTCTCAAGTTGTTGGTGAAGGAACTCTATGGGCTCGAAAACGTGGTCGCCAGAAGCCCCAAGATGCAGGTCCTCTTTCAGCAAATCGCGCAGGTAGCCGACACGGATGCCACGATCTGCCTGTTCGGGGAGACCGGCACCGGCAAAGAAGTGCTGGCCCGCGTTATCCACTGCAACAGCCGGAGGGCCCGTGGTCCCTTCATTGCCCTCAACTGCGCCGCGATCCCGGATTCGCTCTTCGAAAGCGAGCTGTTCGGCCACATCAAAGGAGCCTTTACCGGCGCGAGCAACTCGAAACGTGGCCTGATCCAGAGCGCCAACGGGGGAACCCTATTTCTTGATGAGATCGGCGAAGTGCCGCTGCCGATGCAAGTGAAGCTCCTCCGCGCCATTCAGGAACGGGAAGTCAAGGAGGTCGGAGCCGACTACTCGATGAAAGTGGATGTCCGAATTATCGCCGCATCGAACAAGGATCTTGGGGAAGCCGTGCGGCTGGGCACATTCCGAAATGATCTTTACTATCGGATTCAGGTCGTCCCCCTGACGATTCCGCCGCTTCGTGAACGACGGGATGATATCCCCTTACTGGTCCAGCATTTCCTCAAGCAGAGCAACCGGCGGATGAATAAGGACATCCGCGGGTTCACGCCTGGCGCCATGCAAAAACTGATGCTCTATCCATGGCCAGGCAACGTCAGGGAGCTCGAGAATACGGTTGAAAAGGCGGTGGTCATGTCCCGACAAGACATGATTACGCCGGACCTGATCCCCTCAATCCGACCTTCGGCGGAAGGGCAGTTACGGCCCTTGACCGAGGCCAAGGAGGAGTTTGAGAAACGGTACCTGAAAGAGGTCTTGCAACTGACCGGAGGAAATATCTCGCGCGCGGCCCAGTTTGCCGGCCGCTATCGAGCCGATTTCTACAAGATGCTGAAGAAGTACGGGATGCACCCAGGAACCGCCAAGGGCAAATCCGACATGGAACTGGAAGAAGCGGCCGGAGACAAATTGACTGGAGCCTAAGACCTTATGAACGAACAGCCCGTCTGGCCCAAAGGAGGCTGGTGGAGCTGGCGAGAGGAATCGAACCTCCAACCGTCGCCGGTTCGGCCCTGAAACCTGCCTCACCGATTCCTACCAAGGGGGCAGCCCCCTTGTACGGTTCCCGCCGCCTCACCAACTCGGCGGCGCGCACAAACGTGGCGCTCCTTATTCGTCGCGCCGTGCGCCCCCACGAAGAGGGCATACCCTCTTCGGAACTCCCAGGTTGGAGGTTCTCTGTGAGGGCTGGAGCTGGCGAGAGGAATCGAACCTCCAACCTGCGGTTTACAAAACCGCTGCTCTGCCGATTGAGCTACGCCAGCGTCCTGAGTGAGGGTACACTGAATTCCCATTGCCTGGCAAGCAGCTACAACGACGCGCACCTCAGCACTTGACGCCGTCGGCCGTGGCAGATTATCTTCCATCCGTTTCGTTCCATCCCAATCATCCACTGAAGCGGGGAGCTTATGCGCTATCTTTCTGTCTTTGCAGTGGCCGTGAGCGGTCTACTGTTCTGTGCCTGCAGCACATCGGAATGGGTCAACACGAACAATCCCAGAGCCAACTACACGCTGGATTACAATAACTGTGAAGCGGACATGATGAATGATCCGAAACTTCAGCAAGGCAATAAGTATTTCGTGCAACAAGCCACTGAGCGCTGCATGATTAAAAAAGGCTGGGTGCTGAGGGAACAAAAATAACCTGCCGCCTTAATCGTTCTAAGCTGCCTGCGTTCCTGCTCCTGTGTTCGCGATGGACCGTCACAAAAGTTAACAGTCCTGTAACATCCTGGCTATTGACCCGCAACCTCCAAGGTCTATATGTGGGAACACAAAATATATGTGCGACCACTCCTAAGGAGGCAATCAATGCACGGGCCTGAGAAGCGACTGGAACTCAGTGAGGAGGCAGCCACAGTGCAGAACCAGAGAGTCAGGGCCAGCGGGCTGATCGCCGCGTTCGTATCCATCGCGATGCTGGGATTAATGGGAAGGGCCAGTGCCGAGCATCCCGGCATACATGGGAAGCCGGTTGTCGATGCAGCGGTAGCCGCGTATGTGCCTGTGGGGAAGGTAGCCGGCGCTTTCACCATCGAAGGGTCGGACACTATGCAGCCGATTGTCGCCAAGATCGCCTCGGCCTTCCGGGAATGGCAGCCTGACATCAAGATCGCCGTTCAAGGGGGAGGCACCAATATGGCCCTGTTAGGTTTTCTTCAGGACCAGTCCACCATCCGACGCGGCGATGGCAGTCCGAAAGGGGGGCACCACGTCTCCGGTGGGATCGCGCTGCTGGCCGCATCCCGTCCCCTCACAGAAAACGAACGTAAAGACTTCCGGTCTCGATATGGCTATGACGTCACCGAAATCCCTATCGCATTAGACGCGATCGCCCTGTACGTGAACCGCCAGAATCCGATCGAGGGTCTCGCCCTGGAGCAACTGGACGCGATCTTCAGCAAGGACCGCAAGCGGGGTTTGCAGGAGGAAATCACGACCTGGGGACAGCTTGGTCTGAAGGACGAATGGTCGCAGCAGCCGATTCATCGCTACGGCCAGCATAAAGGCTCCGGCACCAGAGCGATCTTCATCCAAAAAGTTCTGCAAGACGGAAATCTCCGGCCGGATGTCCAGGTGAAAGCCGGTCCAGCATCCGAAATCTTGGCCCTCAGCCGGGACGTCCTGGGGATCGGGTACGCCAGTATCGGCTTCCAGGCGTCAACGGTCCGAATCATCCCCCTGGCCGAGCGAGTCGGAGCGGCTTTCGTCGCTCCCTCGCCTGAATCCGTGGCCAACGGGACCTATCCGCTCAGTCGCCAGTTGTATCTCTATGCCAAGAAAGATCCGAAGGCCGGCCTGCAACCAGAGATCCTGGAGTTCTTCAAGTTCGTCAACAGCCGCGACGGACAGGACATGGTGGTCAAAGCCGGCGCCTATCCCTTGCCAGCTCGG
>JAHWYE010000310.1 GCA_020028195.1 Nitrospirota bacterium | reverse complement strand
ATCCTCGAAGACGAAAGAAGACCTCGACCAGATCCTCCAAGAAGATCCCTAACAGATACTGTGCGATGGCCGGTTGATCTATCAAGTCTTCCGCTTTCCCCAGCCAATGGAGACATGCAGTCTTGAGGCGGATCTTTTCGTTCAGGCCGACCGGAGGCGGGCCTTGGCGAAAGCGCTGTTGAGCCTTTTCCAACAGCCTGGTACCGACCCCCCTCTCATACTCGAAGAGCACACGGCCCTTGCGAAGGAGCGGAGGGAGTCGGGGAGCGAGGGACAGCTCTTCCTCGACGGCCTTCTGCGCTCGATACCGGATTTCCACGAAGCGATCGGCGATGCGGATGATTTCCTGTCCTTCATCCTGCCCCCTGATCAGCGCGATCAAGTCCAGATCGCTATGAGGCGTCAGGGCTCGACGGGCACCGGAGCCCACTAAGATCACGGCTACCAGGTCGCCCCCACGCGCGCCGCGGACGTAGCTCAGGGCGGAGGCCAGGACTTGCTCGATCCCCGGCGGCTCAATGGGAGCCGGCTGCTCCGGAGGCTCCGGGACCTCAAGCAGTTCGGCGTTCAGTTCTTCCCTGCTGGGCTCGTTCGGAGGAGCGTCGCAAGACTGGGACGAAGAATTCTGGTCCATCAAGAGCCTCTCAGGTGGTTGATCCGAGCTTCGAGGGTCTCCAGCCACTGATCGAACGGCTGGTCCGCGTCCACCACGATTTCAATTTTGCCGTTCTGGAGCTTGCGCACCATGCCCGGACTGGCAGGAGTCAGAGGAATCTCGACCCATTCCCTGTTCAACCCTAACTGGTCGGTGAGTTCCAGAATTTGGCTAATCTGTTTGAACGACACGACCTGCAATGACATACCATTCATTCCTTCGTCAGCACTACGCTGAGGATTCTTCCAGCCTCTTCTATATCACGAGTGGTCACATCCAGATGGGTCACGGCCCTGAAGGTCGTCCCTCCGACAGCGTTCAGGAGCAGCCCTTCCTTCTTGAGAGCTGCCACAATGTCCTGGGCCGACCGACTGGAACCGACCACGTCAAAGATCACGATATTCGTTTCCACGTGATCCGGCTCAAGAGAAACAGTCGGAATCTTCTGGAGTAATCTCGCAAGACGCCGGGCATGTTCATGATCTTCTTTGAGGCGCGAGATATTATGCTCAAGCGCGTAGATACCGGCGGCAGCCAGAATCCCGGCCTGTCTCATCCCGCCACCATACATCCGTCGGAAGCGACGGAGCTTGTCCGCCGTCGGCCTGTCGTTCGTGACGACGAGCGAGCCGACCGGTGCGCCAAGTCCCTTGGAGAGGCAGAAGGAGCCTGTCTCGAAGTGACGCGCATACTCGGCGGCGGACACCCCCGTCGCCACGACCGCGTTGAACAGGCGTGCGCCATCCAGGTGCATCGGGATTCCGTGCGCCAATGCGATCTCACGAATCCGCTCGATCGTGGCGAGCGGATAGATGGACCCACCTCCGCTGTTGTGGGTGTTCTCCAGACAGATGAGACCGGTGGGCAGGGTGTGCGGATCTTTTGGCCGGATCGCCGCTTCAACTTGAGCGGGATCGAGGACGCCACGATCAGTCGGGACCATATGAAGCTGCACGCCGGCCAGCGCGGCGGCTGCACCCTGCTCATAGCGCACGATGTGGGCCCGGCTCTCGATGATGACCTCGTCTCCGGGTTTCGTCTGGACGCGAATGGAGAGCTGATTCGCCATCGTTCCGGAAGGGACAAAGAGAGCGTAGGCTTTCCCAAGAAGGGCCGCGGCCATTTCCTGGAGACGGTTCACCGTGGGGTCTTCCCCATAGACGTCATCGCCGACTTCAGCACGCACCATCGCCTCGCGCATCGCCTCCGACGGCTTGGTGACCGTATCACTCCGCAGATCAATCATTGCGGCTTCTCGTCAAACTTATAGGCTTGCCGGTTCAGCACCGGATAAATTGTAAAAATAGGCGTGTTGTAAGGAACCACCGCCGACTGGACCCCAGGCAACAGGCCGAGATGCATATTGACGAAGTTGTAACTCAGGCCTTCCTGCCACGGCTCGCGGAATGACTCCGCATAGGCTTCCACCCTGTCCGAGGCATAGGTGCGAGTCATTAATCCCGATGCCCCCTGCAACCCATATTCAGCTAGGTCAGGGGCCCCTTGGATCAACAAGGAAACGACCGACGCGTCAAACCACACCTTGAACTTGCAACTCACCTGGACGAAGGGACCCAGCGATCCAACGTGCTCCAGCACCGATACAGGATAGGCAAATTCCTTCGGCACATCTGACTCTGACCCACTCGGAACAAAATGGAACTCCGGCTCCTTGACGCCGGAAACCGACACAAAGACCAGGTTTGGATCATCCAGAGCGATGTCCAGCATCTGCCCATCATGGTACCCGCACAGTTTGCCCATCTCATACCGAAGGGGATAGGAGTACCCGAGTTTGGCGTAAAAGATCCGGACGCCGGCATCCAGCGGATCTTCCGGTGTCCGGCTGATCTTGAGATCGAACGGTAGCATGAGATGGAAGGCATTCGTGCGCGCAGTCATAAACGGCGCACAGGCGCCTGGGAACTCCTTCTGAACGGTTTCATTCTCCGGCTCAAACCTCTTCGGCGTGCCCCCGAAATGCTGCGCCGTCTTGGCCTCCTGAGGAAGCCGGTACTTATTCTGGTAGTAGGCGGCGGCGCGTTTTTGCGCCAGATCCAGGAAATAGTCAGGCGCCTCCGTCTCCACGATCAACCGCTGCGTTTTCAGATCATGCGCGCGAGGCACGCGCATGGCCTGATTGTAGATCTCCAAATCGGCACTCGTCTTCTGAATATCCTGCAGAAGCTGGCGCGCCAGACCCGGTTCCCAGAATCGCGTCCGGGGCAGGAGGTCATTGGCTTTCTGGAGACACTCGAGCTTATGCGTATAGCGCTTCGGTTCAGGCGCGAAGGTCTCCGCAGTCGCCATGTAGAGGTTGAACTGCTCCTCCGGCGTCAGCCCAAGCTGCTCGAAGTCATGCTCTCTGATGAACGTCAGCGCCAGCGGGCCAAAGGATTCCTCCTTCCTGATACAGAGCGTCATCAGGAAATTGTATTGGGCTCTGGCTTCCTGCGGTGTC
>JAHWYE010000070.1 GCA_020028195.1 Nitrospirota bacterium | reverse complement strand
TGTAGCCCTTGTACCAATGACGCAGGCTCTCTCGGAGGTCCACTCCATCCTTGACCGAGGTGGTGAACTTCTCGATCCGCGCGAGATCCGCTCCCAGGATGGCCCGGGCCTGCTCGCGCACATGGCTGGTAAAGCTCTCGATCCGGTTATCCTCTGGCGGCCAGGAGCACTGGCGGAAGGGGTTCCATTGGAGCGCCCAGCGTCGGCTCTTTGTCCGAGTCGGAGTGGGTCGCAGAGAGAGCGATCGCCAGACCATCGGAGGGCCCTGCAGGCGGTTTCTGGCCAGCGCGATGTGACCGTCCGAAAACTCCAGCTTACCGATGCCGGCCGAAACTGCCGGATCAGCTGACTCTGAGGCCTCCTCTTGGAAGGCATAGGTCTTGGCGGTTTCCAATAACGTCACGGCGAACTCGTCTCCCGCCGTCTGCTTGGCAGCTAGCACCAGGGTGTAGAGGTCTGGCGTCAGCCGGCGTTCCATCAGGGCTAAATTCCGGACGTACTGGAGATAGAGTTGGAGGAGTTGGGGAGTGACCCAGTTTGCCACGGAATTCGCGTCGGTCTTGCGACCGACCATCCAGCGGGTCCGGGCTTCCAGCAGGAGCTCCTTCATGCCGTCCACGGCGAGGTGCCGGTCTGAACGGAACTCAGCCCGCCGGCGCTCATAGAGTTCTGTCAGAAATGGTAGCTCACCCAGCACGAAATATAAGGTGGATGGGGAAACTGGATAGCTGGCCGGTGGCATCATGGTCCGTTCCGGTGCGACGTAAGGCTTTCGTTCCCGGTAGGCGTCTCGGAGCCAGGGCCAGTCAGCGAGCAAGCAGAGACACAAAATGGATTCGTATTCCAGTTCGAGCTCGTGCAGGCGGAAGGCCATCCAGGCAATGCGGTTCTCTTGCTGGCTGTCTTGGGCTGGAGTGGGCAGGGAAGGGATGACTGCAGAGGCGAAGGCAGCCAGCGACGTGCGCTTGAGCGCGTAAGGGTCGGGGGCTGCAACAGGCATAGGCTCGAACACCGTCACTTCCCGATCGATATAGGCCCGGGGGATTCCTTCTCCCATTGCCACTCGTACCCCCATGATCAGAGCCTGGCACGGATCGGCCGGGATGAAACTGACCACCGGCATGCCGTCACGATCCGGCTCCGGCATCACCACCAGGCTGATGCTGGGCAATGCGCCAACCGCCGCTTCAAGTTTCTCCTCGACTGAAGGAGGCAGCGGCACAGCGAGGCAGTCGAACTTGCGTCCGATCAGGGTTTCGCGGACCTCTTGGGCCATGTCGCCGCTGGCATGAAGGATCGGAAGGATTTCAATACGTGGAGAGAGCCGCAGGACTGCGTCGGCGGTCTTGGTTGCATGAGCCATAAGAATGGCGCGTCGTCTTACCGTTCTGGATGAAGGGGATCGTCACCTTCGAAGAAGAAATCTCCCAACCCTCGCGGCAACGGTTGGTCCCCGAGCGCCCGCTTTCGACGGTGAGCCAGCCCTTCAAGGTCAAGCGCCTCTTCACCCAAGACCTTGATCAAGGCCTCGCGCCAGGCTTCATCCTTGGAGAGCGGGTGTGCGGGATCCTGGGCAAGACGTTTGAGGGCATACTGCAAGAGATGGATACCGTCGCGTACCGAATATTCCAGGTTGAGTTGGTGGGCATCCTGCAGGAAATCCACCGTCAAAACCAGCATCTCAGCCGGGGCAAAGGGTATGTGGTAGCGCAAAATAGCCAGTTCGTCGTCTCGGCGGGGGAACCCCAAATTCAGAGTGGGCTGGAGGCGTGACAGGATGTAATCGGGGACTTCGTAGGTCGAGGCGTCCTCGTTCATAGTCACGCAACATCGGAAGTCATCGTGCGCTTTGACCAGGATGCCAGCCACAATGGACTCGACGCACCGGCGGTGATCGAGTAGCGGAGCAAGGGAGGCCCAGCTCTTTTCGTTCATGCGGTTGCCCTCATCCAACACGCAGACGCCGCCGGTCAGCACCGCGGAGACAAGGGGAGAGGCATGGTAGGCGATTGTGCCTGATTCGGCCAGGACCGGCGTGATCAAGAGATCTTCCGGCCTGGTATCGGCCGTGCATTGAAAGAAATAGAGAACCTGTTTGCGTTCCCGGGCTCCGGCCATGGCCAGAGTCGTCTTGCCAATGCCAGGATGGCCGGTGATGCGGGGCGAGAGCGGCAGGTCTTTCTCGTCGATCACCAGCCAACAGGCCAGGAGTTGCCTCAGCAGCTCGCGTTCGCCAATCCATTCCTGGGTTGAGTCAAGAGGCTGGGCCAGGCGTAACGTGACCCCGTCTACGAGCAGGGTGCGGCTTGGTCCGGATTCAGAGGGCTGTTGCATACTGTCCAAACCGTAGCATAGCGTCAGGCAGAGGGTCAAACCTCCCCTGACGCCTCTTTCGCTTTGACTTTCAGTGCTCCTGCCACTATTCTTAAGCACCCAGCACGGACTGGCGATTACCCTGGTGATAAGAAAATAGGCTCGAGTGACGGCAAGGCCAAGGCTCCTTCCACCTCGAGCAAGACCAAGAGGAGACCAAGAAAGGACTGGTGAGCGCATGACAATCAGTAGGCAGGATTCTGTATTGAGTCTCTTCCTCGGCGCGTTCCTGCTCACGGGCTGTGTGATGTCTGAGAAATACGAGGCGGAGAAGGCCCGTGGGCTGAATTTCCAGCGCTTGCTGGCGCAGGAGGAAAAGCGGACAGGCGAATTGGATAGCGAGCTGAAGCGTGTCAAGCGCGAAGCCTCCGAACTGGAAGCCAGAAACCGAGAGCTGACCGCTCAGGTTCAGGCCGTGCGAGAGCAGATGGCGAGAGTGAATGAAGAGGCTGACGCCATGCGGGAAGCCACCGCTCTCGAAAAGAAAGCGCGGGAAGAGCTCCGCCGGGGATCGCATCCGGCTTCGAAATCCAAGCGGGCGGAGAGAAATCTTCTGACGCAGGAGGCCGATCAACTTGCGAGCAAGCCTGAGGGTGTTGTGGCGGAGGGCCGCACACCGACCTATCATCAGGTAAAGCCTGGAGAAACGGTCTTCCGTCTCGCTCGCAAGTACGGAGTGCAATTAGAGCAGGTGAGAAAGTGGAATAATCTCCAGGACGATTTGATCGAAGTAGGTCAGAAGTTGATCGTCGGCTACGAGTGAGCGACTGCGCAATGCCCAAACCTCCCTATTCACTCAGTTTTGACGAGTTCCGCGCGCTTGCGTCGCAGGGGAACTTGATTCCCCTCTACCGGGAAATCCTGGCAGACTTTGAAACGCCAGTCTCAGCCTTTGTTAAGATCGATCACGGCCCGTCTGCTTATCTCCTGGAAAGCGTCGAAGGAGGGGAGAACTGGGCGCGCTATTCCTTTTTAGGGAGCGGCTCACCGGTCGTGGTGCGCGAGGAGCGTGGGAACCTGGTGGTCGCGAGGGGGACCAGCATTCAGCGCGTGCCAGTTGGAGAGAAGCCTGGTGAAGACCCGCTTGACCGAATCCAAGCCATCATGTCGGCCTATCGCCCAGTCACGGTGCCCGGTCTCCCGCGGTTCGTCGGAGGCGCAGTCGGGTATCTGGGCTACGATGTGGTCCGCTATTTCGAAGAAATCCCATCTCGCCGCAAGGACGCCCTCGGTATCCCTGACCTTGTGTTTCTGCTCACGGACACGCTCCTGATTTTTGACAACGTCGCCCAAACAATCAAAGTGGTCGCCAACGCGCATGTCGAGGGCGGTCGGGAATCTGAACTCAGACGCGCCTACGCTGACGCCACGGCCCGCATTGAACAGATGATCAATCGCCTTAAACGGCCACTGCGCCGGATTCGGCCGAAACGCCGCCACAAGCCGATCAGCTTTGAGACGAACATGAGCCAAGCGGATTTCGAGAAGATGGTGATGCGGGCGAAGGAGTATATCCGGGCTGGCGACATCGTCCAGGCGGTGATCTCTCAGCGGTGGGAAGCCAGAATCCAGACAGCACCATTTGAAATTTACCGGGCGCTCCGCGTCGTCAATCCCTCGCCCTACATGTATTATTTGCGGGTCGGCGGGGTGGAGTTGGTGGGCTCCTCGCCCGAAACTCTCGTCCGATGCGAGGAAGGCCGGGTGTCGGTGCGCCCGATTGCCGGAACAAGGCGGCGCGGGGCAACCGAGGAGCAGGACAGCCTGCTGGAGCGTGAGTTGATGGCGGACGACAAGGAACGGGCCGAGCACGTGATGCTGGTGGATCTGGGCCGCAATGACATCGGACGTGTCGCTCAAAGGGGCTCCGTCCGCGTGGATGCGCTGATGCAAGTCGAGCGGTACTCACACGTGATGCACCTGGTTTCACAGGTCCACGGGGACCTTGATCCATCCAAGACCGCCTATGACGTGATGAAGGCCTGCTTTCCGGCCGGGACTGTATCCGGCGCACCCAAGATCCGTGCGATGCAAATCATCGAAGAGCTCGAACCGACGCGACGCGGGCCTTACGCCGGCGCGGTGGGGTACTTCAGCTTCTCGGGCAACATGGACACCTGCATCAATATTCGCACGATCGTGATCAAGGACCGACGGGCTTACATTCAGGCTGGAGCGGGAATCGTGGCCGATTCTCATCCGGAGCGGGAATACGAGGAAACGTGTAACAAGGCGAGAGCTATGATGAAGGCCATCGAGTTGGCCGAGCAGGGACTGGAATAGCGGAGCGTAAGGCATAAGGGGTGAGGCAATAAGAGCCTAAGAGGTCTTCCCCCCTTACACCTAACGTTTTACGCCTCACGGGTTTTATGTTGCTAATGATCGACAATTACGACTCCTTCACCTATAACCTGGTGCAGTACTTTGGGGAGTTGGGAGAAGAGGTACAGGTGTATCGCAACGATAAGATCATGGTTGATGAGATCAAAGCCTTGCACCCGCAGCGACTGGTGATCTCGCCGGGCCCCTGTACGCCCAAAGAGGCAGGGATATCGGTGTCTGCCATCCGTCAATTCGCGGGGCGTATCCCTGTCCTGGGAGTCTGTCTGGGGCATCAGTCCCTGGCCGTGGCGTTTGGGGGCGAGGTGATTCGTGCCGATCGGTTGATGCATGGAAAGACCTCCATGATTCATCATGATGGCAAGACCATCTTCCGTGATCTCCCCAACCCCTTTGAGGCGACCCGCTATCATTCCTTGCTGGTGAACCGGGCGAAGGTTCCGGATTGCCTGGAAGTGTCTGCCGAGACCGTTGAAGGAGAGATCATGGGCCTCCGGCATCGAACGCTCGGTGTGGAGGGGGTACAGTTCCATCCCGAATCCATTCTCACGGCAGCCGGCAAGGACCTGCTTCGCAATTTTCTCAAACTGTAGTTTGCAGACCCCTCGCCCGATTTTCTTATGATCAAAGACGCGATCGCCAAACTGGCAGACCGGACCGACCTTTCCGAGAAGGAGGCCGAAGAGGTCATGCTGGAAATCATGGAAGGCGCCGCCGCTCCGGCGCAGATCGCAGCCTATCTCATGGGGCTCAGGATGAAGGGCGAGACGGTGGAGGAGATCGCAGGCTCCGCCAGAGCGATGCGATCCCGTGCTATCCGGATCAGGGCAGCCGATCCACTGGTCGTGGACACATGCGGGACCGGCGGTGATCGGGCCAACACCTTCAACATTTCTACAACTGCGGCCTTTGTCGTGGCCGGTGGGGGACTCACTGTTGCCAAACACGGGAATCGCTCGGTGTCGTCCCGATCAGGGAGCGCAGACCTACTGGTAGCGCTTGGGGCCCGGATTGATCTGCCGACCGAAGCGGTCCAAGACTGCGTGAACGAGCTTGGCATCGGCTTCCTGTTCGCGCCACTATTCCATGGCGCCATGAAGCACTGTGCGGTACCGAGACAGGAGATGGGGGTCCGGACCCTGCTGAACGTCTTAGGACCACTCACGAACCCGGCAGGGGCTACCATCCAGGTGCTTGGCGTTTATGATGAGGGGTTGACCGAACTGCTGGCTAAGGTGCTGATTCATCTTGGTACGAAACACTGTTTCCTGGTGCATGGAATGGACGGCCTGGACGAGATAACATTGACCGACCGGACTCGTGTGTCGGAGGGCAAGGGCGGCGTCGTGTCCAGTTACTATCTAGACCCAAGCGATTTCGGGTTGGAGCGTGTCCGGCTCAAGGATCTGGCTGGAGGGACCGCCGAGGAGAATGCACACATCACGCGGGAGATTCTTCGGGGGAGGAAAGGTCCGAAGCGCGATCTGGTCTGCCTCAACGCCGCCCCTGCCTTTGTCGCTTGCCGCAAGGCTAAAACGCTGCAGGAAGGCTTCGAACTTGCTGGGCGCATGATTGACAGTGGCGCCGCGATGGAAAAGTTGGAGCGGCTCATCTCGTTTACGAACAAATAAAGGGTTGGATGATGCGGCTGGGCTGCCCCTTACTGCGGCCGTTGAGCGAGCACGTTCTGATCGTGCGCGCTCCGGGAGCATAGGGGCAGCCCAGCCGGCTGCTAAAGTCATATATTGGAGGAAGCGATAAGCCAGTTAGGGAGAGAGTTTAGAAAATGATTCTCGAGCGGATTCTGGAACATAAGCGGGCTGAGGTTCGGCACAAGCAGAGTCGGGGGTATCTGGCCGAGTTGAAGTCCAAGATTCGAGATCGCCTCCCACCGGTGGAATTCACCGTGGCTTTAGAGGCGACCAAACGGCCGTCGAGCCCGTCCCTGATTGCTGAGGTGAAGAAAGCGTCTCCAAGCCTGGGCCTCCTCCGTCCTGAGTTTGAGCAGCAATTTGATCCGCTTAAGATCGCCGAGGCGTACCGTGATCATGGAGCGTCCGCAGTCTCGGTCTTAACGGACAAAGACTTCTTTCAAGGGAGCCTCGACGACCTGCTCGCCGTCAAAGACAAAGTAGGACTCCCGGTCCTCAACAAGGAATTCATGGTTGACGAAATCCAGTTCTATGAAGCACGGGCTTACGGCGCCGACGCGGTCCTCCTCATCGTCGCCGCGCTGGAACGGAGGCAATTGATAGACTTTTTTGCGCTGGCCCGTGAACTGGCATTAGACGTGCTCGTGGAGACGCACCACGAACGGGAACTGGACAAGGTGTTGGAGTGGTTGCCTGAGGCGCAGCTCATTGGGATCAACAACCGGGATTTGAAGACGTTTTCGACGGACTTGGCCGTCACGTCCCGACTTGTTAAACGCATTCCATCGGGGAAGGTCATTGTGAGCGAGAGCGGTATTCAGAAGCGGGATGATGTGCAGCGACTGAAGGAAGCAGGAGTCCACGCGATGCTGGTCGGGGAGTCGCTGATTCGTGCAGGCGATATCGGGGCCAAGATGAAAGAGTTGATGAGCGGCCAACAGGAGAATGCGGGATGATTTCGAGGAAAAGGCATCCCTGCCGTTGTGAAAAGCCTCAAGATTAAAATCTGCGGGATCACGAATGCTGAAGATGCGCTCGCTGCGGTGGAGGCTGGCGCGGATGCGCTCGGATTTGTGTTCCATCGCTCGAGTCCTCGATGCGTAGAAGCGGGACTGGTCAAGCGGATTGTGGCCGAGCTTCCGCCATTTGTG
>JAHWYE010000309.1 GCA_020028195.1 Nitrospirota bacterium | reverse complement strand
GCGACGCGCGTGCTCTGGCAGAGGAGTTGACCATGGCCCGAGGGCCCTGCCCGTCCTGCCGTGGCTATACCCTGATTGAGCTGATGATCGGGATGGGCCTGTCCGTTCTGATCGTGGGCGGAATGGCGCTCGCTCTGCAGGCCCAGGAACGCGCCTATCAGGCGCAAGGGGCTGGGCGGGAGGAACTGCAGGGACTTGAATCGGCCGCGCAGGAGCTCCAAAGGGACTTCCAGCTCGCGGGTGCGAACCTACCCTCCTGGACCATACCCGCCCTCGATCCAGGGCCAGGCAAGGGGGGGCCGCTCATCACCATCCGCTACCTCGCGGAGGCTCCCTTTGTCACAAAGCTCACTGCGACCACCTCCGACGAGTCGAAGCTCTTTCCCATTCCCCCGGATGCCGCCGGCCATTTTCAGCGGGGCGACGAGGTCCTCGTCCATCACGACGGGTCGTGGCTGGCCTTTCGAGTCGGGGACGTCCAGGCGCGCATTCGTCCGGGTCTGAGCCCCGACGGAGAGATCCGTCGCAGTGTCCGCGACAAGTCCCTCCGGTTCTTATTCCCCCAGGGGAGTGAAGTCGTCCGCCTGCGCGACGCAGAGGTCCAGTATCTGCTGGTGCAGCGGGAATCGGGGGATCACGTCCTCCTTCGGCGGCAGGGAGGAAAGGAGCGGGTGGTCGCGGCGGGCGTGCAGGATCTCCGTGTGGAGTACCTACTGCCTCCGCCCGACGATGGTAAAGCGGCAGGCCCGAAATGGAACGCCCAGGTTCCCGAGGGAACTCCAGCCCTCGGCGCGCGCATCCGTCTGGCTGTCGGCCGGGCCTCTGTGGGCTTCACAGTTATCCCGCGGAACCTGTTGCCGCCATTCCACGGATGAGGAAGCCTCCCAGGACCACTTGCCACCACGACGGCGGGTTTACGCTGCCGGAAATCCTGGTAGCCCTCGCCATTTTCACGCTCATCGGCCTCGCGATGCTCGAGCTTTCCAGCGCGGCGTATTATCGGGATGCGCTGCATCGCGACACCCTGGCGGCCACGGCCTTGGCGCAGAGCCAGGTGGAGGAGTTCCTTAGGGCGGGGTATGACGATCCGCGCTTACGTGACCCGAAGGGGGGAGGCGCCGTCGGGAACCTCGAACGTTTCCAAGACCCGGATCATGCTGATCCGAAGAACCCGCTCGATGCGGAGGGCGGGACAACGGGACCGCGCAAGTTCACGCGCGTGTGGAATGTGGGTAAGGATCTTCCCCTCCCCGGGCTTAAGACGGTGACAGTCCTCGTCGGGTGGCACGATACGCGGGGGCAGCTACGCGTCGTCAGCCAGACGATCCAGGTCGCTCGTCTGCACTGATCGATGATCGTTAGGTGATGACGGTTCGACACGGCCTCGACGGTGAGCCCTTCGACACGCTCAGGGCGGTGAGCAACGTCGAACCGCTCGGCCGAACCGCTCGCCGCAGGCCCACGAGCGATGACCCTTACGAACAGCGGTCGATAATCAGCTGTCGGTTGTCAGCAGTCAGCAACCCTCCCGAGTCACAGTGATGTCCTGAGTTTGTCTCTTGACAGTTACAGACAAAAGCCGTAGTCTTCACCGAGTAGATCCTACTATGTAATTTTTTACCTCCTGATCGCGTGAATGTCTGCCAATCTCCTCAGCAGGACGACGATTCCGTCTCCTCATGAATTGATCACCGAGGGAAATCGAGAGGTTAGCTTGTGGTCACCGAACCGGAGTTTTTGGCACGGTAGTTGCTTTTCTGATCCAGAAGCTCTCGTATTCCTTCTTTCAGCACATTGGGAACTGAGACAAGAAAGCTGATCCTCCACAGCGTGAGATAACTGGTCGTGCGAGCGAAGCGGATGAGGGAAGATAGGCGGGTCCAACCCCGCTCAGTGGTAGGGAGCCAGTTGGCGGCCCGCATTAACTATATCTATGAGGCCTCTGTCATCGATATCAGCGCCAGCGGAGCTATGATCGAACACATGAACCACGTCCGACCCGGGACTGTCTCGTTCGTGACGCTGCTCTTTCACGTGAAGCCGGTGGGCCTCAAGTGCCGGGTGATCCGATCAGTGGTCCATCGATATGAGGTTCGACCCACCGGAGAGCGCGACCTAATATATCGGACAGGGTTGCAGTTTGTGGATGCTCTGGCAGGTACCCCGTCACTGACTCGATAAGTCGGGTGATCCCTCACCTGCGCATCTTGACCCGTTGCCCTAAGGCGCCCCTTGAGACCTGGTTGTCCCTCCTCTTCGGTTCCCTTATCTCTTCTTGTTCCAAATGGTGAAGAGGCTTGACCACATCCTGAAGTTGAGCTACCGTGGACCTACGACTGGCCGTTACGAGCGAAGTGGGCATTGCCAGATTGGCCTTAACATTCAATAGGTTGGGCGGTTAGCTCAGCCGGGAGAGCGCTGTCTTCACACGGCAGAGGTCACTGGTTCGATCCCAGTACCGCCCACCAGGCAATAAAAAAGCCCGGATTTTCCGGGCTTTTTAATTGCCAGAGCATTGGACCAGTGGACAATGGAACATTGGGCCACTGGGAAATGCGGTCTATTGTTCGATTGTTCTATTGCTCCTTTGCCTTCACTTTGCCCGGGGCCTCCCGGGCCTTTCATTTTCAGAGCATTGGAGCATTCGAGCAATGGAGCAGTGGAGAGGGATTTGCGAGAATGCACCAATGCGGTCCATTGTTCCACTGTTCTATTGCTCCCGTTTGTCTGCCCCTCTAACCAAGGCACTGAGCATCTTGGCTAAAACTTCCAGCTCTGCCTTCAGGCCAGCGTAGTCCTCTTCGGATATCAACTTCCCACGTCTGCAGAGCTCCAACAGGGGCACGCATTCGAAGACCGATCCTCGCGCGATCCAGAAGAAGTTCTTCCTCTCTTTCGCATGCCACCTGCCGTTCCCCTCAGCAATGTTTAGGGAGATCGACAGGGACGCTCGCCTGAGTTGATCTACCAAGTGGTAGTGCTTCTCCGGAAGACTCTCGGTCAGTCCGGAGATCTTCCCTGCCAGGTCAAGCGCCCTCTGGTACACCTCTAACTTTTCAAAGATGAAGCCCATTGATCTTCCCTGCAGCTCAACGGCAAAGTCAGGGCTTCCATCGACCAGACCTGCA
>JAHWYE010000308.1 GCA_020028195.1 Nitrospirota bacterium | reverse complement strand
TCGACAGACCCCTTGACGTCTCCATGGTTCGTCGGCGGATCGCGGAGGTGTTTGCACAAGTTTTTGGGCTGGTATGGACCATCTGGGTTCCTCGCCGCACCGCCGGTTCAGCTCCAGTAGGGCCCGAGCACGCCGCGAACAGCAATCGTGGCCTAGTCGAACAATCCACACCAACGAGGGGATGACAGGTACGGGATGCCCGCAAAGGGAACGACGAAGGGATACGTATGAGCGACGACATGAACGAACTGGATACTCCCACGTTTCGACTCGCGGTCGCGCAGTTCGACCAAGCAGCCGAGCGGATGAACCTGGATCCGAACCTTCGGCAGCGACTGAAGTTGCCGGAACGTTCGCTGATCGTCAGTGTTCCCGTTCGGATGGACGATGGTACCGTCAAGGTCTTCATGGGATACCGTGTTCAGCACGATTCATCCAGAGGCCCCTCCAAAGGCGGAATCCGCTACCATCCTGACGTCAACCTCGGGGAAGTTGCCGCTCTGGCCATGTGGATGACCTGGAAGTGCGCCCTTGCCGGGCTGCCTTACGGCGGCGCAAAGGGAGGAGTTCGGGTTGCTCCGAAGGAACTATCCAGGGGCGAGCTGCAGCGATTGACCCGCCGCTATGCCGCAGACATCCTTCCGGTGATCGGGCCTGACAAGGACGTTCCCGCGCCCGATGTGGGGACCAACTCGCAGGTGATGGCCTGGATCATGGACACCTATAGCCAACAGGTCGGCTTTGCCGTGCCGGGCGTGGTGACAGGCAAACCTCTGTCCATCGGTGGCAGCCTCGGGCGCGAAGAAGCCACAGGCCGTGGAGTGGTCTATGTGACCCTGGAGGCGATGCGGCATCTTAGCTTGGACATCGATAAGGCGTCGGTGGTCATCCAGGGATTTGGGAACGTCGGCTCGCACACGGCGAGGATCATGCGCGAATCCGGCATCCGCGTCATCGCCGTCAGTGATGCGTCGGGGGGACTCTACAACGCCAAGGGTCTGGATATTCCCGAATTGCTGCGACGCTGCAATCAGGATGGTCAGCCGCTTCACGACACCAAGCTCGGGGACTGGATCACCAATGAAGAGTTGCTGGCGCTGGACTGCACGGTGCTGGTGCCTGCCGCACTCTCCGAGCAAATCACGCACAAGAATGCGAACAAGGTACGGTGCAGAGTCTTGGCCGAGGGTGCGAATGGACCCACGACCCTGGAAGCGGATCAGGTTCTCACTGACAAAGGCATCTTCATTATTCCGGATATCCTGGCCAATTCAGGAGGGGTGATTGTCTCCTACTTCGAATGGGTGCAGGATGCGCAGCGTTTCTTCTGGAAGGCCAAGGACATTCAGGATCGGCTGCAGGAGATCATCACGGCTGCCTTCCATCGCACCCTGCAATTCTCAATGGCGCAGCAAGCAACCATGCGAATGGCCGCACTGATGAGCGGCATTGACAAAGTCGCCCAGGCGCATCTGGCTCGCGGGTTGTTTCCCTGACCCCATGCGGTGCCTGTTCTCCGCTGCCACATAATCCCTAGCCTCTCTGGTAGCCGGATTGATCACGCAACACGGTCGACGAACACAGCCAAGGTAGCGTCATGAGGTACGTGCTGGTAGCGATCGCGGGAATCTGGATGGCTGACGGAGTCTCGCTGCTCGTGGCGCCTCGGCTGGTGATCAGCCGAGTGCGGGAGGTGTTGGTGCTCTCGCCGGCGATGCTCCGGTGGGAAGGTATCGCCGCCTGCCTGGGCATCCTGTTGCTGATTGGAGCCCAAGGGCTCCCCTACCAGCCCCTTTGGACCATCACTGGCACTGCGATGATCCTCAAAGGCATGTTCCTCGCCGCAGGGCCCGATCAGTGGCGACATTCACTGTTGGACTGGTGCTTGGGCAGGGAGGACGTAGATTACCGCTTTTGGGGACTGGGACTCTGCGCCCTGGCGTTCTTGCTGCTGCACGCCCTGGGTTGGTTGAGAGCCAACTGAGGCCATGGTGACCCTGTTCTTATTCGGCCTGATTATTCTGATCTGGGTCGCGGCGGGGGCTGCGATGATGGCAATGCCATCGTGGTCGAGCGGATGGGTCAGGCGCGTGCTGGGCGATCCCTTTCGCCGATTTCTCCTGACTCAGGGCATGATCCTGGGCGGCCTTATCCTCGTGCTGGGGGCTGCCACGCACCGGGGCCATTGGCTGTGGGTGACCGTCGGTCTGCTTGGAGTCGGAAAGGCCCTTGTCCTCCTCGGAGCACCGGAATCACTCTGTGATCGCATGCTCAACCTGTGGGAACGAAGTCCGCTCTGGGCGCACCGGCTGACCGGGCTGACGCTGGTTGTTCTCGCCACGCTCTTGACGATCGACACGATACGAGGCGGGCCGTGAGTCTGAACGATCTTGTCTCGCTCTGGCACACCCACCAAAACGACGGATGGCCAAGATTCTCAAGCCCCAATGAAGGAGAATTGATGACGCTGGACACTGTCATCAGCGGTTGCGTCACCTACTACTTGGGGTCTGAAGATGGCCTGGACCCCCAGCGCATTGACATGCTGGAGAGCTGTTTGGGGGATCTGAACGGGCTTTTGCCTGAGCTGGCTGATGATGCCAGTGAATACTTTGAACGGCTACGCACGCTCGCCTCGTTGCTTTTGGAAGCCCACCAGCGTCAATAGCTCGTGGTATCTTGAAGGGAAGCCAATATGCGACGCCCTGAAGTTACGTGCTCACGAGAAGGCGGCGACGGCGCGGTATTTGGCGAAACAGATCAAGTCCAGCTTGTGGTAATGGTCGGGCAGGAGCGATTCTGGGCGGTACCCCAGGCTGAGGAACAGCTTTATGTTGCGCGATGTCCGCAGCATCGTGCAGACATAAAACTTGTGCGCGTCGGTGGCCGTTCGTTCCACTTCCCGCATCAGTGCTTTCCCAACCCCACGGCCTTGATGAGCGGGACTGACTGATAGGAGACGGATCACGCAGACTCCTGCGACAGTCCAGAAGCGCACAGACCCCACAATCATGCCCTCCTCTTGGGCTACGAAGATGATTTTGTCGGTCGCATCGAGCTTGAGGTTTTCAAGCGTTTCCTTTGTCCAGGGACTTACCTCGTACAGGTTGAGATATTCGGAGAAGGCC
>JAHWYE010000069.1 GCA_020028195.1 Nitrospirota bacterium | reverse complement strand
CATTATAATCAATCCAGGACCTGGGCGCGATGCCTCTGTTATAATTTGCTCATGCAAGCCCATCTGATGACAACGCCTGTGTGGGTCATGATCGCGGCTCTCTTATCGGGCTGCGCGCCCACCAGCGACATCCCCGCGTCGCTCCAGACGCAGGTGGATCAGACGCTCACGTTCAGCCAGCTCAAGGAGTCCCCTCCCTCTTACAAGGGTCACCTTCTTCTCTTGGGGGGAGAGGTCCTGACCGCCAAGCGATTGAAGGAGGGGACCCGTATCGAGGTGCTGCAACTGCCCCTCGATAGCTATCAGACTCCAGGCACGGACCGCACCGCGTCCCAGGGACGCTTTCTGGCCTTTCAAAGAGACTTCCTTGACCCAGCCACAGTCCCCCCCGGTACGCGGGTGACCATCGTCGGCGAGGTGACAGGGGCCACGACCCTCGCGCTGGACGAAACGGAATACTCCTATCCCACGCTGGAGATCAAGAACCTGAGGGTTTGGCCCAATTCACTGGGATCGGCGGCTTGGCCCAGGACCTACTACGCCCCCTACTACTGGGGACCTTACGGGGGCCGTTATCCCTATTGGTGGTAGAGACGACTGTAGCGTGAACCTCGTACCACGGGTTTACACATGGGGTTTCCTGTGGTACGGGGTGAATAAGAAACGCCCCGTTCACCTGGGCTGGTGAACGGGGCGTTCGCTTGTGACCACTGGAAACGTTCCCTGCCTGTCGACGTGGCTTACATGCGAGCCCGTTTCTCGAAGTACTCATCGTAGCGGTGGACAAAGTCCTTCTGTGCCAAGGGCACATGGCAGGCCCGGCACTTGGTAAAGTCCTCCGCGATCGGTTTGCCATCCGGCCCGGCCGCTGAGAACACCCAGGCGCCGGTTTTCATGTTGTCGGGCACATCCTGTCCCCAGCCTTCACCTTTGCCCATGATGAAGACCTTGGCCAGGTTACCTTTCACAAGCTTTCCGTCTGGTCCTTTCTCCAGGTTCCCGTCAGCCTGTTCCTTGGCCTTATAGATCTCCATCACCATGACGGTCCCGTTCGGAAATACCTGGCCAGCCGACGTTCCGGCGCCAATTTTGTTGATGTACAAGTCGCGGACCTGCTTATTCTGCTCCTTGTCAATGTTCATTAGAAACGTCGGCCAGGACTTATAGTCCGCCGGCAAGGCCAGGTCGCCATCCTTGGGGGTGCTTGCCTTCGACATGCCCCCTGAATCCATACTGCTGCAGGCCACTAAACTAAGAACGGCCAGCGACCAAAGAGCTGAAACCATCGTCGTAATGATCCGACTCCTCCTACGCATAGCCCATGCCCCCTTATTTGATGGTTAGAGAGTATGACGTTCCGTACCCCCTAGGATTTCTCTACGGGAGCGTACCGGCATTCGGATGTGTGCGGCAAGCACAATTTTCTAGAACTTCCATTCCACACCCGCGTAGCCGCTGGCTAATTGCGAGGGATTGGCAAGCCGGTTAAACGGATCGTTCACGACGACCGCTCCCGCGTGGGTCTTCTTTGTCACGTTGTACCCTTGCGCGTAGAGAGTCAGACGAAATAGGACTCTGTGCCGAACCCAAGGAGACGCTTTCGGCCTGATGATTCTATGGGAGGAAGCCCAAAGGTGTTTTTACCTTAGGGCATAGGTGATCGGAATCTGAATTGCCACCTCGGGACGGCCAAGCGGATACTTCAGATGGAGCGGGCAAGCTTCACGCACCATGCGCATGGCCTCCTCATCGAGAACGTCATACCCAGAACTTTCCTGAACCCGCAATTCCCCAAGCTGGCCGTCTTCCCTGATGACAGCTTTCAGCACCACTTTCCCTCCCCAGCGGTTCAACCTGGCTTCATGTGGGTATCGTTTCAGTTCTACTACGCGCTGATACAGCGACTGGGCCAGCCATCCATAATCCGCCTTCGCGGGAGGTCCCGCACGCGGAGCCGCTGCGACTTGCGTCGAACCCTCCCGTACAACTGACGCCGTTGTCTGCGCTTCCAACGGAGCGGCTGTGACTGGTGCGGCCGGGGTAGGTTCCTGGACAGCAGCCCGGGATGGTGTTTCAGGCTCCTTGCTCACAGGCATAGAGTTGCCCGGGGCTGTGACAGACTCGGTCGGGGTGGCTTCTTTAGTTACAAGCGTTGATTCCGGCTTTGCCTCAGCAATCACGGGGCTCGGCTGGCTGAACCCCTCGGTGGTCATGACCGTCTGCGTGACAAGTGTCGCCTCCACCAGCGCCTTGTTTTCGCGAACCTCCTCCGCTCGCTCGACCGGCTTCGGCACCGGATTAGTCTGTTCCATCCGATGTTGCACGACAGCCTTGTCCCCTACTGCCGCTGTCTGTGGCACAGGCTGAACAGCTTTCTGGACCTCTCGTTGGACTGGTTGGCTCACTGACTCCGTTTCAACGACTTGTGGGACTGTCTCGGGAGACGCCGGGGTTGATCGGAAATGACTGGGCTGAGTTTTCGCACTCTCCGGTTCCATCACCTCCGACAAGGGCTCTCCAGTCGGCGCCGTGGGAGATGTGTGCACAAAGGCGACCTCCCAGCGGAATGGTTCCTTCTCCGGCGCGAGGGTGAGTCGGGCCATGCTGCCTACCGCCACCATCACCACACCCACGTGCAAGAGCAGCGAGCAGGCCCAGCCTGTTGCGCCATGCCAGGTTGTCACTGAACAGACTGGAACCGAATTCTTCATGAGTCGGAGCCCAACAAGCAGTTAATTTTTGGGAACGGACTAAGTTTGGACGCAGCTGCTTGAATCAACTGCGGGTAGCCGCCTTCTGAGCCGTTGCGCCCTGAAGACGGTCCACAACCTCCTGAATTCTTTCCTGGGTCAGCAAACTCCCTTTCACGTACTCCTGGATGAGACCGTTCTGATCGACGAAGACGCTGACCGGCAGGCCATACACCCCGTACTGGTTCGCCACCCGGTTATCATGATCCATCAACACCGTGAACGTATGGCCGTATGTTCGAATGTGTTCGCGCACCTTCGCTTCATCCTCCAGCTCATTCACGGCCAGCACTATGAAGCCCTTATCCCGAAGCTTGTCATAGACAGTCTGCATGGCCGGCATCTCGGTTGTGCAGGGTTTGCACCAGGTCGCCCAGAAATTCACCAGCACGATCTTGCCGCGATATTGGCCGAGGCTGTGAGCCCGGCCATCCAGATCGGTCAGAGTAAAATCGGACGCCGGCATCCCGATCACCGGAGATCTGGCTCCCATCCCCCAGACGTCCCCGGCAAGCTGGATCACGACGAACACCCCGATGAAAACGCCGGCTGCCCACAAACCTTTTAACGCCTCTTTCATGCCTGCCTCCCGCCTCTCTGGCTCTTCATTGCACGACGCGTCACCACGTGCAAGGCGGGCCGAGGAACCAATCGGCCTCGGCCCGCTCTGTTGTTCATCCCTCTGGTTTGAGGACCTGAAACGACTTCGTCAGCCCGAAGATAAAACTGGTTCCTTGCGCCAGATTGTTGTTGGAATCCCGCGCAACCGGAATTTGGGAATAGAAATACAACGAGGCCATTCTCGTTAATGGCGAGTCGAACAGCCCGTCCAGGTTGACCTGAAAACCCGGCGAAAAGGCCAAAAAGGTTGATCCGGTGTTGGGCACTTGGCGATTCTCAATGTTAGGGTCGATGACGATCGGGTCCCCTGGGGTCGGCGTGGGTGATGGTAGAGACTGTTCGAGCGAGGCGCTCATATTGTCATGCACGAGATACCGGTAATTGAACTGACCCAACAGCACGAGCCAAGGGAACGTCACCACATTGGCGCCGATATTCAAGTTCCATTCGTCTCCAAACTGATACCCGTCATTATTCCGGAACGTGTGTCGATAGCTGGCAAAGGAAAATTGGTTCAACCGGTGAGGGATCAGCTCATAGGTCTGATAGACAGATCCGATCAGACCAACTTGGCCTCGACCAAGCTGCGTCGGCGCCTCCATGACTTCGCCTGCGCTATCCGTCGCCTGCGTGCTCCCGGTTGGCAGTTGCGCGCCAAACCCCAAAACCAGCATGCTCCGCAACGTGGGCAGCATGTTGTACTTGGTGGTGATTGTCATGTCCCCGATATGATTGTCAGAGAATGTCGTGGGCTCTCCTTCGCCATTCGGTCCGTCTTCACCCAGTCCGTCGATATGGTGGTGCGTTCGCCAGAGATAAGGAATGGTCACTTCCAGGCCAAAGCGGTCGGTGATGCCATAGTTGAGATCGAACGTCAGCGTATTCGTGATAGTCCGGACCTCCTGGTGATGGTCCAGGATCAGGCGACGCTCCGTCTGATCGATGGCGGGGATGACCCCGGACGTCCCGCTTAACAAGCGCATCGGTGTATAGTTGTAGATCGTATTGGTCGTGAGCAAACCGGCTTGCGGCACCTGTTGCTGAGACCCAATGACGACAAAGCACGTCACGGCCCCGCAGGCCGCATACGCTCGGGATGCAGTAAAGTAGAGCCCAAGAACACCGATCAAGATCACTAGCAATGGGATTGCGCGATGCACAGCTTTTCCGCTCATGTCTTCTCCAGATCTGAATCGAATGATTCATGTTTGTTGGCTCCTTCATCGCGGTGTGCGACAAGGGTCAGCGTCCAGCCGACTGCTGAGCATTAGGCACTGAGCACTCGCGCTGGTAAGCTGAATTCAGCTGGAAAAGACTGGAGGACCGCGTGACGCTGAAACAAGAGGGATGTTGTTGCACGGCTCGTGAAAAACCGGGAGGGCCGCGAACAAGATTGGAGCAGAGTCAGTCTGAAGGACAACCTGGATGCCTTCGAGCATCTGGCCCGCCGCGCACATCCAGGCGCAGATGCCGCTGGTGTGCATGCTGGCCGTATGATGCGCGGCGTGCTTCAGATCATGCGCAACGGCGCCGGCCGTCGTCATTCCAAGGACAACGATGACGACGATCAACAGGGACCAGGTTGCTGCTCGAAAGAACGTGGTGGGCATTTCTTTCTCAGCCAGCCTCAGAAGCGGTTGCATCCTACCCCAAATCTCACCGGCTGGTCAACGGACCGGAGGGCACCGGTTCTACCTGCTCCCCTGCCCGACGATGCGCTCGACCCGTTCATCCTTGCCGCCCAGCTCCAAGTATTTGCGATATTGGGCGAGCGCCTTGATGGAATCTTTCTTGTGTAACTCGTAGAACAAGCCTAGGTTGTAATGGGCCTCAGCCAGGCCCGGCTTGATCTCAATGGCTCTCTCGTACGCCAGCTCCGCCTCATCCAATCTGTTCAGCCCAGCGTACACAACCCCGAGCTTCATATGCGCCTCGGCATACTCCGGTTTCAGCCGGATCACCTCCCGAAACCGCTTGGCCGCCTCCTCCTGCTTGCCCTCGCTCCGGTAAATGAAGCCCAGGTTATAATGCGCGTCCACCAGGTCCGGCTTTGCCGCAATCGCCATGCGGTAGGCCTCAGTCGCCTCGGTCAGTTTATTGTCCCGCTCCTCGATCCGCCCCAAGAGATACCAGCCGTCAGCGTGCCCTACGTGTGCCTTAGTGAGCCTGTTTAACATTGCGTGAGCTTGACGGTTGTCACCCTGCCCATCGTAGAGCTCCCCGAGTCTATAGAGAGCCTCCGGCTGGTCCGGCTTGACGGTCAGCAGCGCTTCATAGGCTTGCATGGCCTTGGCGGTCGCACGCTGATGGTCATACAGATTGGCCAACGCCAAATAGGCGTTTTCAGAGACGGGGTATGCGGGGGGAGACACCTCGATGGCTTTCTTCAAGGACTGTTCGGATTCGGCGAACTTACCTTGCGTCTGGTAGATGAGGCCGAGATCGTAATAGGCCTGGGAAAAATTGGGGTTGATTTGAATCGCCTTCTTGATCTCCTGCACAGCTTCTGCGGGCTGCTTTTTGCCGTTGAAATAGATCACTCCAAGCAAATGGTGCGCCTCAGCAAAGCGTGGTTGGATTTGAAGTGCCTTCTTTAACGCTTCGGACGCCGCATCATAATTGCCTTGCCTGAACAGCCTGGCCCCCTCTTCAAATTGACGCTTCGCGAGATCGACCTGTGCTGATAGGACAAGCGCCGGATGGAATAGAATGAAGAGGAAAACCCCGACGAGCATCATGAGTAGCCTGCCACTGACTGGGACCTGCAGCTTCATCGCTCCTCCGCTTCTGGTTCAGGCCCATGGTAACGAGGGACCATGAGGGTCGCACTATAAATGGAGCGAACCGCGAAATCAACGTATCGTTCCGTCGCAGCGAACCACCTTTGCGGCCTGGCCGACGTCCCGCTTCGCTATTGATTACGATCCAATTTCCTGTATACTGACCAAGATGTGTTGAAATACCGCTTGAGTCTGAATGGGTTAGCCTTCTATGGTCACGAACCTCCTGAACCTGATCTTCGGCAGCAAGAACGACCGCGAGATCAAGCGTCTGCGGCCGATCGTGGACCGCATCAATGCGCTCGAACCCTCACTCACCCCTCTGTCAGATCTCGCCCTCACCGACAAGACTGAAGCGTTTCGCAAACGGCTCGAGGCAGGGGAACCACTGGACGATCTTCTGCCGGAAGCCTTCGCGGTCTGCCGGGAAGCCTCCCGGCGTCATCTCTTGATGCGACATTTCGACGTGCAACTGTTGGGCGGCATGGTGCTGCACCAGGGGAAGATCTCCGAAATGAAGACCGGCGAAGGCAAGACCCTGGTGGCCACCCTAGCGCTGTATCTGAATGCGCTGCCCGGCAAAGGCGCGCACCTGGTCACCGTCAACGATTACCTGGCCAAGCGGGATGCGCAATGGATGGGACCCCTCTATCATGCCCTGGGCCTGTCGGTCGGTGTGATCCAGCACGATGCCTCGTTCCTATTTGATCCCAATTTCGACGCGTCGGATAAACGATTGCAGCACCTGCGACCCTGCACGCGTCAGGAGGCCTACCGGGCTGACATTACCTATGGGACCAACAACGAGTTCGGCTTTGATTATCTGCGCGACAATCTGATCGTCACCGACATCGGCCAGGGGGTTCAGCGCGAGTTGAACTACGCCATCGTGGACGAGGTGGACAGCATCCTGATTGACGAGGCCCGCACGCCGTTGATCATCTCCGGGCCGACGGACGAATCCACCGACCTCTACTACCGGATCAACTCGATCATTCCGCAGCTCAAGATTGAGCAGGACTACACGATCGAGGAAAAGACGAAGACTGCCGCCTTGACCGAAGACGGCAACGCCCGCGTCGAAAAGCTGCTGGGCGTGGACAACCTGTATGATCTTGCCCACATGGAGCTGGTCCACCATGTCGTGAAGGCGCTCCAAGCCCACGCGATCTACAGGCGGGACGTGGACTACGTCGTGAAGGACGGCGAGGTCCTCATCGTGGACGAATTCACCGGCCGCCTGATGCCCGGACGCCGGTGGAGCGACGGACTGCACCAGGCGGTCGAGGCGAAGGAAGGCGTGAAGATCGCCAACGAGAACCAGACGCTGGCGTCGGTCACGTTTCAGAACTACTTCCGCATGTACGCC
>JAHWYE010000307.1 GCA_020028195.1 Nitrospirota bacterium | reverse complement strand
CGTCAAGGCGCTCGTCAGCGTCGTCTTCCCATGGTCCACGTGCCCAATCGTCCCAATGTTCACGTGAGGCTTGCGCCGCTCAAATTTCGCCTTCGCCATCGTGTCCTCCCTCCCTCGTTCACGTCATCGCGGCTGACTGTTGAGCAAGAACCTGGCACGGCTCATTCGGCAAAGGCTGGAGCCCACGACGCGGATCGAACGCGTGACCTCGTCCTTACCAAGGACGTGCTCTACCAACTGAGCTACGTGGGCATTTTCTCAACGACGTCGTTCGGGCCTCGTGAAGAGTCGTTCGCAGAAAACCTAACGAGATGCGCCTCACGAGGTACGATTCACGTTTGCCCGAGAAACGTTTCACGTCTTCACTGGAGCGGGCGACGGGATTTGAACCCGTGACAGCCAGCTTGGAAGGCTGGAACTCTACCACTGAGCTACGCCCGCCTCGATCCATAATTGTGCGATGTGATGATCTGATGATGTGTTGATTTGGAGAAATTAACAAGGCAGTCCTTCCAAATCCCACAATCTACAGATCACTCAATCAAGAAATTCCGAAGTGGTGGGCAGGCAAGGATTCGAACCTTGGAAGCCGATGGCAACAGATTTACAGTCTGCCCCCTTTGTCCACTTGGGTACCTGCCCCTCTGAGTCCACGAAGTTTTTCACGCATCCAAAAGTAGATGGACGCAGCAACTACTTGCAGAGTCTTGAACAGAAAAGAAAAACAAACCTCCCGCTTGCAGTTCACCAGCCCATTCAAGTCTTGAGCCGGAGTAACTGACCGCAGACACGGCAGGTTTAGTTTAGGAAGCGATCGATTATATTGATGAAAGTGACGGTTGTCAAGCGCACAATCTCAGAAATCTTAGTGGTGCCAGCCTGGGTAAGAGTTAGGGGGCGGCCCGACATTGAGAATCATCCCCTGAAGGCGGCCGGTTCTGTTCCATCGTGGCGGCGGAACGGCGGGCCAACTCAGATGTTTCTCCGAGCACAAGTTCTAGGAGCATGGCCACTTCGCGTGGTGAGACTCTGTTCGGATGGGCAAGGTACCGCTTGTGGGTCACCGCTCGCTCGGCAGGGTCTTCCGGTTCATAGTACCCAACCAGATCACCCTTTTGGTCGGCCTTCTGCAATCGACTCAACCATCCCGTGGCATCATCCAGTTTCTGACGCTGCTGGGCCTTTCGTCCAGCCTGTAGTTCCAGCCTTGTCCAGACGGCCCATCCCACAAACACGGCCCAGGTCTCATTGAGAGCTTCCCAAGACTCACGGTCTGTCAAAATCCTGGGTTCAACGGCCGACTTGCGCTGTACGACCGGGGTAATCAGGACCTGTTGGTACCGACATTGCTGCTGCTTTCGGGCAAATGTCAGCAAACGAGCAGCCTCCGGATCGCGGGCGGCCAGTTCGGGCGCCGAGCTGATGAAGTCCATATACGCATGAAAAAACTCATGATAAAAGGTCGCGAGTTCTCCATGCGTCATTCTGGCGAGTGGTCTCAAGGCTCCGCCGGCCGCATTGAACGAAAGCGCTCGGTTCAGGACCATCCGATGCTCGGCTGGATGGTATTCCGCTGCAAACTGGTGCAGCTCGTCAAATTCCAAGGTGACGAAGTCGCGGGGGATCTGTCGCAGGAAGCGAGTTGGGAGGCCGAGCGCTTCAGCCTCTGGGATCACCCTATTCCAGGCGGGCTGGGATGCGCGGCCGGAATCCGTGGAGATCGCCGACACGGCATCTGTCGCCCAGAGCGTGATCGCCAACGAGAAGGTCAGAAACATGGCCACCGGGTACCCTCATTCGTCGCGCTCTTCGCCCCAGGCATGGGATCCCCCCTCCTCCACCAGAGCCCAGGTGTCGAGAAGTCCTGGCGACACCTCGTCGAGGAATCGAGACGGCTTCGACAGGACCACGCCGGTGGACTTGTCATACACGTTAATGGGGTAGGTCAGATAAAGATGGCGTTTTGCGCGGGTGACGGCCACATAAAAGAGTCGCCGTTCTTCTTCCAGTTCTTCCTCCGTCATGAACGAGTATGCAGATGGAAACCGCCCGTCCACCACCCAGATTACGAACACGCACTGCCACTCGAGTCCTTTGGCTGAATGGATTGTTGACAGCACCAGCCGTTCGTCGTCCCGACCGCTCGCCTCCACGCCAACTACGCTTTCATCCGGGGGCTCCAGCGCCAAGTCGGAGAGAAACTCATCTAGCTTGGAGTATCCTTCAGCGATCGTGTAGAGATGCTCTAGATCGCGTATCCGCTTCGGATAGTCGTCATACAGCTCCTTCAGAATCGGCAGGTAATAGTCGTACGCTTCGTTGACCTGCTCCGCCGGCCTCATCGTGGAGGCGGGGGCTGTTTCCTCCAGCATCCGCGCCAGATCTTGAAGGCCACGTGACGACCGGCCGCCCACCTGCCTCAGCACGTCCAGCGGCCGGTCGGCCTTCAGAAAGGACGCGATGAGGTCTTGAGCCTTCCTCGGCCCAACTCCCTCCACCAGCAGCAGAACGCGATTCCAACTCACGGCATCCAGCGGATTGTCCAAGACCCGGAGGTGAGCCAACAGATCCTTGACATGCGCCGTCTCGATCAACTTGAACCCGCCCCGTTTCACGAACGGCAAATCTCGCCGTGACAGCTCAATTTCCAAGTCAAAGGAGTGGAAGCTGGACCGGAACAGGACCGCGATCTCATCGAGAGGCACCCCCTCCTCGCGCAGTTCCAGAATCTTTTGGGCGATGAACCGAGACTGGGCGTGTTCTCCACTCGCCTGAACCAGGACCGGCAGCGGCCCATCCAGTTTCCGGGTGAAGAGATGCTTGCTGTACTTTTCGGCGGCACCCTGAATAATTTCGTTGGCAAGGTTCAGGATCGGCTGGGTGCTCCGGTAATTCTCTTCCAGTTTGTAGATCGTCGCTCCCGGAAACTGCTCGGGGAACTCCATAATGTTCCGAAACGTCGCTCCGCGGAAGCCGTAAATGGAATTGTGAGAGATGATTCCCCCGCTCACGATATTATGTGAGTGTTCGATCTCTAAATCATAGAAAGGCCGGTGATCAGCATTCTCAACCCACTCAACTCCTTCAATAATGTCCGTACTGATGATGTCATCCTTCACGACCGGCACCATGG
>JAHWYE010000306.1 GCA_020028195.1 Nitrospirota bacterium | reverse complement strand
GTGATCGTGACACCACGCCGCAGCGGCCAGCCTGCTGAGGCGCCTCCTCCGACCGCCGTCTTCCTGCCGGAGGACACAGGAGCAGCGATAGACATACAAAGGGAGACTCCCGTTGCGCCACCCAATCCGCCAGCCACGGGCGCGTTCGTACCACCCGCTGCTCCGCCTCGAGCGCCAGAACCAGGGCCACCAGTGGGCAACCCGGGGTTGTTCCCGAACCCGAGTGGGATGTCGCGCTAGTAGGAGTCATGAAGAAAAATCCAGGCAGATCTGAAAGAGCTCACAGCGAACCAGGCCGACTCGACACCCAACGTGGGGCGACCTATCTGTTTGCGATGTTCTCCGTCGTCGTGATGGGGCTGACGCTCTCCCTGGCGGCCAAGCAATGGAAGATGGTGGTGCAGCGAGAACAAGAAGCGGATCTCCTGGCCAAGGGGATTGAGATCCAGGCCGCGCTGGAGGCCTATTCCAACACGATTAAAGCGGGCCGCGTGATGCCGGGTGAAGTTTATCCGCTGTCACTGGCTGAACTCACCAAACCACCCAAACCGTTTTTGCGGAAGGCCTACAAGGATCCCATAGGAAAAGGGGACTGGGAATTCCTGCGAGCCCCCAACGGCGGAATCAGAGGAGTGCGGAGCCGCAGTACGGCTACGCCGATCAAAAAGCGCGAGTTCCCGCCCTCGGTCCGGCATTTCGAGGGCTTGCCGCGCTATAGCGACTGGGTCTTCCAGTATCCGAACCCATCCATGGTGCCTGTCCCGCAGGCGCCGGGCGGGGTCCCGCCAGGAGGCGCTCCCGGCAGTGTGCCTCCTTCTCCCAATCCACTTCTCCCGTCACCTCCGACTCCCAACCCACCACCTGGGCCAATGTAGCAGCAGGACAGGCCAGCAGGCAGGGCAGGCTCCCACTAGTACTGTGACCGCTCAGCGGTGCTACCGGCTAGGAGCAAAATCTGCTGGGGCACAATATTGGTAGGCGCATGCTAAGAAATATTGTTAGTAGCCCAGCGGCCGCGCTTGACGGGGTTCTGGCCGGCGCGATATTCTGATCTCGTTTCCTCTTCTCGATTCAGCGGTTTGTGAGGTTCCATGGACGATCTCAGCCGGACCACCGAACAGGCAGCTCCGCCAAAGATGGCTCAGGCCTACATCGAGGAGCTGGTCAAGAAGGCAAGAGGTGCGGCTGGCCGGCTCGCGATTCTGTCCACCGCTGTGAAGGATCAGGCCCTGCTTGCGATGGCCGAGGGGTTGGAAGCCAAATCCGACGACATCCTGGCGGCCAATGAACTAGATCTTGATGCGGTCAGCAAAGGGAAAGAGCAGACCGCGCTCGTGGACCGTCTCCGTCTCACCACGGAGCGGATTGCGGAGATGGCCGCTGGCATCCGGGAAATTGTCAGGCTGCCTGACCCGCTTGGAGAAGCTCCCAGGATGTGGCGCCGGCCAAATGGCATGCAGGTCGGGCGTGTCAGGGTGCCGATCGGCGTGATCGGAATCATTTATGAGTCCCGCCCCAACGTGACCGCGGACTCTGCTGCGCTCTGTCTCAAATCCGGCAATGCCTGCGTGCTGCGTGGCGGCTCGGAAGCCATTCATTCCAACAGTGCGATTGCGGCGATCCTCTCTGAGGCAGCGGAGAAAGCCGGCGTGCCGGCCGGCGCGATCTCCTTCGTTGAGCGGACCGACCGGGAGGTGGCGCTGGCACTGCTCAAGCAGGATCGGTATGTGGACCTGATGATCCCGCGTGGCGGCGAGTCCCTGATGAGGACCGTCACGGAGGAGTCCACGATTCCCGTCATCAAGCACGACAAGGGAGTTTGCCACATTTACGTGGATGCCGATGCCGATCCGACCATGGCCGAACGAATCTGCCTGAACGCCAAGGTGCAACGGCCCTCCACCTGCAATGCGATGGAGACCTTGCTCGTGCACCAGACGATCGCGCGTGCATTCCTGCCCTCCTTAGTCCAGAAGCTCGTCGAGGCGAAGGTCGAGGTGCGCGGATGTCCGAGGACCTGTCAGGTGAGCCCGGAAGCGAAACAGGCGGCTGAGGCCGATTACGGCACGGAGTTTTTGGCGCTAATACTAGCGGTCAAGGTGGTCAAGAACATGGAAGAGGCGATGGAACACATCGCCACCTATGGGTCCCGCCACACCGAGGCGATCGTGACGAATGATTATGGCCGGGCGCTGCGGTTCCTGCGGGAAGTGGATGCCAGCGCGGTGCTGGTCAATGCCTCAACGCGGCTGAATGACGGGTACCAATTTGGCCTGGGCGCCGAGATCGGGATCAGCACGACGCGCATTCATGCCAGAGGCCCCATGGGGTTGGAGGAGCTGACCTGCTCCAAGTTCATTGTGCTGGGGTCTGGCCAAATCCGAGAGTAAATGTCAGATGACCCTTCCATCCGTTCTGCTCTGACCCGTCCCGGCAGTATTGTGCTTCCCTCAAACCTTCCTTTGGTCCAGAACCTATCCGCGGCAGGCGGTCGCGTCGTGCGGCAGCCCAGCGGCCATCTGGTCTTCTATGGGCCGCACGGCCGTCGTGTACTAGCGACTGACCCGGACGGGGACCCTCTTCACGAGTGTGAATGGGAGACGGATGCCACTGGTCAGGCCAGACTCGCTCGTGCGCGGGTTCGTCTGGACTGGGGGCAGTGGGTGGGCCTGAAGCCGGAAAGCCTTATCAATCACACGACGCTGGATCTCTCCAAGAAGCCGGGCTGGGAGCGGTTACGCGCTGATGATCTACGTCAGATGGCCGCGCAAGCGATGCGGGTCCCGTTCGAGGAGGTGCGGTTCTTCTACGGGGAGGACGATCTGGTCGTGGACGTGCGGGGGCAAGCGACCATTCGGCACAAGAAGGATGCGCTCTACGTGCTGGAGGACGGGACGTTTCACCGAGCCCGATTCATGTCCTGCATGGGAGCGATGCATTGGGCGAGGATTGATTTCTTGCCGGTCGTGGAACTCTTCCAGTCGCTACTCCCTGGGACCGGTAGCGCGACCTTCGAACTCATTCGCGGGCTCTATGATGACCAGAGCGCGATCCGGCACCTACCTCTCCGCTACCGGGGCATTCCGACCTATCCCTCTGAAGCGGCCTATCGGCTGTTCAGTTGGTTCTTCGTGCC
>JAHWYE010000068.1 GCA_020028195.1 Nitrospirota bacterium | reverse complement strand
CGCCCAACGCGATCGTGTACGGCACCGGCTTCGTCCCCATCAAGAGCATGCTCCGCACCGGCCTCCTCTACGACCTGCTGGGAGTTATTGTGATCTGGGTGATGCTTCGTCTATTGTGTCCTGTGGTCGGTTTAGTGTGACTATCATGATGAGCAAAAGAAAACGGGTTGTGTTCTCGATCGTACTCGCCTCTTTGATCTTCGTTCTTCTCTTGGCTCTCGGAGTTGATTTTTATATGGCTTCTGAGGATCCAATAGGCTACCGCAACTCAAAGATCTGCCCCACGCTCAGACCAGGAATTTCTATCAATGAGCTTAATGCTGCTTTAGGAGAGCCAGAGAGAATACAACTCAAGGGTGAAGAGTGGTTAATGTTTAGGACTTTCAGCCTCGCCGCAGGGCCTATCCAAGCTAAGGTAAACGAGCGAACGAACAGAGTGATTACGTTACGGTGTCAGCAGGATGGACCACCGACATGGACTACTCAACCCTAACCAAATCCAGAAACTAAAAGATGCGTAACTATGGAACGAGGAGGCCTGGTCGCCCGTTGAATTCACGAAGGTTGTCTTGTCCTCTTGGATTTCTTTGTGTGCCTTGGATGGAATGGATGAACATGTAGGTTTGGTTGTCACTTCATTTTACAAGGGCAGCCTGGTTGATCCCCAACTGCGCGCATCGCTTTACCTTCTTTTCCAAATACTCATGGGAAGGGTGCCCGTGTTGGTCCAACTGCGGCCGTCGAGCGAGCACATTCTTATCGTGCGCGCTCCGGGAGCAAAGGACCAATATGGGCGACCTTCCTGCTCTCCACGTTCTGCGAGCACAGGGGATCGACCAGGCTGCCCTCTCCGCCCTTCGTCACCCGAGACTCCTTGCCTCCATCCTCTTGCTCAGCAATCTCCGATATGGCATCATGCCGACTCTCTGAGAAATAAATGGCTAACCTCTTAGAATACGTCGGCAGCGTGCACATCTTTCTCGGGCCCTATCGCGGGAACCCGATCGCCCTGTACTTGAAACGAGGATCGAACGGTTGCAAGATCGCTCCCAAGGTCTATCCCTGGAGTGAGGTCGTGGGTGCGGGGGACACACCCAACCGCGCCGCCGCTGATTTTGAAGAGAAGTGGAAGGCCCGTGGCTTGTCGCCTGAGATGTACTCGGGCCCCTCCTGGGAAGGAGGGATCAAACCAGAGAAGCCAGCGCCGCCGAAACCAGCCGCCCCGCCCAAGCCAGCTGCGGCTGCCGCTCCTGCTGCGGAACCCAAGGTCGCCGCCTCACCTGCAGAGCCAAACTCATCCAGCGGAGAAGCCAGCTAGCCCATATCACTGATTCGTGACAGTCTGCGCCTGGGGCATGACCTTATCAGCCAGCTTACTGTGCCGCATGCTGTAGCCGAAATAGACTACTACGCCGATGACGGTCCAGACGCCAAACCGGATCCAGGTGATGGTCGGCAGGAATGACATCAACCCGAGGCAGGCTAGCATCCCGCAGAGAGGAATCCATGGCATCAACGGGACGCGGAAGGGTCGAGGATGATTCGGCCTGGTCCGCCGGAGGACAATCACCCCGGCGCAGACCAGCACAAACGCGAACAGCGTGCCGATGTTGGTCATGTCGGCTGCCTCTCCGATCGGCACAAATGCAGCCATGACCGCGACCCCTACGCCGGTCAGCAGGGTGGCGTGGTGGGGCGTTCTGAACCGGGGATGCACTTTTGAGAGCCAGGGACCCAGCAGTCGATCGCGCGACATCGCGAAGAATACTCGAATCTGTCCGATCAACATCACGACCAGGACGCTTGTGATCCCGGCCACGGCCCCTGTGGCTACCAGTGCCGCCCCCCAGTGGAACCCGGCGACCCGAAGGGCCTCGGCTACCGGCGCATGGATGTCAATCTTCTGGTAGGGGATGATGCCGGTCAGCACCGCTGCGACCAACACATAGAGCACTGTGCAAAGGCCCAGCGACGTGATAATGCCGATGGGCAAATCCCGTTGCGGGTTGCGCGCCTCCTCGGCCGTGGTGGAGACCGCGTCGAACCCGATGTAAGCGAAGAACACGATCGCCGCTGCGGCGCCGACGCCTTCGAACCCGAAGGGCATGAACGGCGACCAGTTCGCCGGCTCGATCGCTCTGAACCCCACGGCCAGGAAGAACAGGATGACCGCCAACTTCACCATCACGATCACGCCGGTCGTCCGCGCGCTTTCCTTGACGCCGATGACCAAGACCACGGTCACCAACAGGACAATGATGGCGGCCGGCAAGTTGGCGATTCCCCCTTCCGCGGAGCCTGGGGCATGGGTGGCCCAGACAGGTAATTGGATGCCGAGCGTTTTCAGAATGTTGTTGAAGTAGCCGGACCACCCGATCGCCACCGCCACGCAGGCCACCCCGTATTCCAAGATGAGGTTCCATCCGGTAATCCAGGCCAGGAATTCGCCGAGGGTCGCGTAGGAATAGGTATAGGCGCTGCCGGCTGCGGGGATCATCGTGGCGAACTCGGCATAGCAGAGCGCGGCCAGGGCGCAGGTCAGGCCAGACAGGATGAACGAGAGCACAATCCCCGGGCCTGCGCCCGGCCTGTGTGCGTCGCCGACCACCGCGGTCCCGATCAGCACGAAGATGCCGGTGCCGATAATAGCCCCGATGCCCAGCATAGTCAGGTCCCAGGCTGTGAGCGTTTTCTTCAGGCGATGCTCGGGGCGATCGCTGTCGGCGAGGATTTCCTCGATGGACTTGGTTCGAAGCAGTGGATTAGACACTCACGGCCTCCATCAGGGAGAAGAGACGTTTAAAGAAAGTATAGCAGGTCAGAAACTCAGGTCGACCAAGCCAGCGGGCGGTCATGGCGAGCCCATCTGGAGCCCTGTCCCTGGAAGTACCGGAAAACATTGGCTGGGCGAACGGGGGGATGGGGGTTTGTTCCGACATCCTGTCCGGATCAGGCGCGGGCGGCTCTCAGGAAAGCCAGAAAGAGCCGTCGCTGAATGGCGTAGCGGTCGTAGAGAAATTCCGGATGCCACTGGACCCCCAGCAAGAACGGGTGCCGGTATGATGCATTCGCCTCGATCGCCTCGATGATCCCATCCGGGGCGACGGCACTGGCCACCAGCGAGGACGCCAGACGATTCACCGACTGGTGGTGCGAGCTGTTCACGCGAATCTTGGCCTGTCCCACGATGCGGCGCAGCAGGCTTCGCGGGGCCACCTGAATCGAATGCGATAGCCGAGTGGCCGGCCCTGGCGCCCGATGGGGAAGCGCGGCAGAAATCTGCGAGGGGATGTCCTGGACAAGGCTGCCCCCGAGCGCCACATTGATCGCCTGCATGCCGCCGCAGATACCCAAGGTCGGCAGACCGGCGTCTGCTGCTAGGCGCGCCATTCCCAGCTCAAACTCGTAGCGCTGTTGGCTCATCACACGGTACCGGAATCGCTGGCGCTCCCCGTACAGACCGGGAGGGAGGTCCGGTCCGCTCCCGGTCAGCAGCAGACCGTCCAGCCCCTTCAGCAGACGCTGCTGTAACGCTCGGTCTCCGGTGAGTGGAAGAATGAGCGGGACGCCGCCCAGCTCTTCGATCGCGCGGGGATAGCGAGCCCGCAGGAAGTACGTGGGCTCGCGCCCCCCCATGTCCTCCCGGTCGCCTGCGTTGAAATCCGGCGTGACCCCGACAAGCGGCTTCATTATTTCGGCGGTTCTGGAGCCATTGGCGCTGGTTCGCCCGACGGCTGCTGGGAGGCCGCCTCCTCTTCTGGCGGCACCCCGAGGAAGCGAACCGGCTTATCTCCCTTCAGATGCTCGGGCGTGATCACGTAGGTGCCCCGTAAACTGGTGTCCCAAATCTTCTTGGCTGGTTTTTCGTCAAACCCGGTCAACACATAGGCGAATCCGCCGATAATTGCACCGAGCCCCGCATAAACGACCTTGACGATCCCGTAAGGGATTGTGAGCAACACACTGGCCACGCCAAGGCCACCCTGGGACTCGGTGGCTTCAGTGCTGCCCTCCTCCTTCCCCTGTCCCCAGGCGATGGGGATTACAGTCAGGTGACACATCGAAAGCACCATGACCACTGCTACAGCTTTCCTCAATTGGGCTAGAAAGCTGTTCTGCGTGCCGATCAGACATTCTCCCTGGAAATTGTGCACGTGCCTCCCTCCTCTTCAATGTGGTTGTCTGGCGTCGCCTGATGTGTACCTGGTGGCGTGCGCGGGTTCTATCGTCGACTTGGTTATAGCAAATTCGGTCTCGAATGCAAACCCCTGAGTCATCCTTCTTCCAGGTCCAACTCCGTCAGAATCTGTGATTGAATCCGCGCTCTCTGGTCAGACACCGCTTGATCCAACTCTTTGACCAGTGCGTCTCCTGCAAGACAACCGTTCTCCTGTCGGATGCCGACTTCGACTGCGAGGTCGAGTTTGAGCGAACAGAGTCCTTGCACCAACAGGTCCTGCGCGCGACTCTGGACGTCATCACGCTCATCATCAGGGATTCCGGCCAAGACATTCTCCAGCCAGTGTTCGAACCCGATCGCTTGGCGAGCGCGGGCAAGTTGGTCCTCCTCTAGCTCGACCGCAATCTGCACGCCCCCTTTCCAACTCCGTTTCTTGACGTTGAAGACGCAGCAGACGCGGGAGGGTGTTGCCTTCACCGGCTCGGGGCCGAAGAAGAGCGTCACACGGTACTGCGGCAGCTCTGGGGTCGGAACCGACGACATGCTCGTGTTTGGGCCTGCGCTCTTTACGGAGCGAACATCGGCGCATTGTAGCATGCCATCTGAACCACCTGACACATCGGATTGACGGCCTTGAGAGGCGGCGATAAGATGGCGTTGGGATGATCGACAGACCTGCTGACCAACAGCGCATCGCTGAGATCCAGCAAGCCCTGCGAGCGGTGCCGGGCCTCGACGGGTGGCTGTTCTATGACTTCCGTGGCAGCGATCCGCTGGGCTATCGGGTGCTCCGCCTCGATCCGACCAGACATGTGACCCGCCGCTGGTACTATTGGATTCCGGCCCAGGGGCGGACGGTGAAACTGGTCCACAGGATCGAGCCTCATACGCTTGACGAGTTGCCCGGAGAGACCGTGCAGTATGCCTCCTGGGATGAACAACAGACTTGCCTGGCCCGCATCCTGGACAAGGCCAAGCAAGTCGCCATGCAGTACTCGCCTCTGAACGCCATCCCCTACATTTCGCGGGTGGACGCCGGGACCATCGAGCTGATCAGGAGTCTCGGAATTGAAGTGGTCACCTCCGCAGATCTGGTCCAGCAGTTTGAGGCGGTTTGGAACGATCATCAGCTCGACTCCCACCGCGATGCAGCGGCAAAGCTTCGGCGGATCGTGGATGAAGCTTTCACGCACGTGGGGGCATCGGTCAGTGCCCGTACTTCTCTCACCGAGTACGATCTGCAGCAGTTCATCCTGTCGCGCATTGATGCCCATGGCTTGATCACGTCCAGCCCTCCGATTGCCGCAGTCAACGCCCACAGCGCGGATCCCCATTACACACCAGGCCCGAACGGATCAGCTCGGATCGGCGCGGGCGACTTGGTCTTGATTGATCTCTGGGCCAAGAGTCCAGAGTCCGGCAGCGTCTATGCGGACATTACCTGGACTGGCTACGTCGGCTCCACGGCTCCGACTCGCGAGAGCGAGATTTTCGGGATCGTGCGGGAGGCGCGCGACGCCGCGCTGGCTTTCGTCCGGGCTCGCGTCGTGGCCGGAGACTTTCCCTGCGGCTGGGAGGTGGATGAGGTCTGCCGGCAGGTCGTCCGGAACGCCGGCTACGAAGATCGGTTCCTGCATCGCACTGGGCACTCCATCGGTGAGGAAGTGCATGGCAACGGCGCGAACATTGATAATCTGGAGACCAGAGATGGGCGCCGCCTCATGCCGAGAACCTGCTTTTCCATCGAGCCTGGCATCTACCTGGCCGGCCAATTCGGCATCCGGAGCGAACTGGATGTTTATCTGTCCGACCGCGAAGCCATCGTATTCGGCCAGCCGCTGCAGATGGAAATCGTTCCGATTCTGACGAAGGCGTGAGGCAGGAGGCGATTGGCTCTAGGTCACTCTGCCCTATGCCTCTAGCCTCTTGCCCCTAGCCATTCCCCTGCCATCAAGCTTGACACCGGTCAATCCCAGCAGATAGAGTTTGCAGAGCCTGGTTGTCATCTAAAGGCAGGACGACATGTTCGGCACGTTGGGATTTTCAGAACTGATCATCATCGTGGCCATCGTCCTCATCATCTTCGGGGCCGGACGGCTCCCGCAGATTGGAGAGGGGTTGGGCAAGGCGCTCAAGGGGTTCAAGAAAGAGGTGCATGAAGCGCCCCCTCCACTTGATCCCAATGCGAACCCAAACACAGCCCCGACTGGCACCGCTCCACAGTCGCCGATAGAAGAGGCGCAGGTGGCGTCGAACCCACAGGTCGCGGCTCAGCCAGCCCAGGGCAAACCCACCGCGCCCTACCAACCTGGGCCCGAGTTGACCCCAGGGACCACGGCAGCTATCATGGCAGCCGGGGTCGGGCCGCAGCCCCCTCAACCACCCCGTCCACGGCCATCTGCCGGCCAAACAGCCCAGCCAGCCACCATGGAAGACCGGCAGGCTCCGCAGCCTGCATCACGAGGGGTCTACCCCGCTCTGCCGCCATCTGCTCAGCCAAAACCGGTGCTGAAACGCCCGTCAGCCGTCGTGAACAAGGATGCCGTCGCGAGAGTGCAAGCTCAACAAGCTGCCCTGAAAGCCAAGACTTCCCAGAGCGCGGCCCCGTCGCCCCAGGAAATGCAAAGTCTCGGCGAAGGGTTAGGTGACGCGCTCCGCACGTTTCGCCAGGCCGTTGCGGATGTACGGGGCTCGATTGATCCGGAAATGCGGACCATTCAAGCCGAGCTGGACGCCGCACAAAAGGAGATCGAGCAATCAGTGGAAGCGGCCAAGCAGATGCCCGCTACGCAAGAAGACCCGCCCAAGGCGACGTAGATCCCGTGCCTCTCGCCGTCACGCCCTCCTTGGTGATGACCCTGCTGCTGGTGGGCCTCATCGCAGGATGCGTCGCGGAGGGACCGGTGATCGACCCCGACGCGCTGATTCCTCGCTTGGTGGAGCTGCTCAACGATCCGAATCCGGATGTCCGGCAAACAGCTGCGACGGCGCTGGGAAAGATTGCCAGTCCTCAAGCGGCCCCGGCCTTGGTGGAAAAGCTGAGAGACCCTGATCCCGTCGTTCGCCGCGACAGCGCCTGGGCCCTAGGGAATCTGGGCGATGAGGTGATGGATCAAGTGGGCGACGCGCTGGTAGAGAGGCTAGGGGATCCGTCAGATGAGGTGAAGACCGCCGCGGCGCAGGCCTTGGGAGCGATTCGCGCGACCCCACACATAGTTGAGAGGCTGACAGCGACCCTGCGGCAGGCGGACACGCCGACCAAGCGAGCCGCCGTCCAGGCCTTAGCGTTGCTGGAGGCTCCAGCTTCGTACGATACCTTGGTCGAGGCGCTTCGTGATGACGATGCGAGGATCCGA
>JAHWYE010000305.1 GCA_020028195.1 Nitrospirota bacterium | reverse complement strand
TAATACACTCCCGACCAGAAGGTGCCTGGGTGAGGGTGGGCAGCGTTGCTTCCCCCTTTGCGCTGTACGTTGGCCCAGATTTCGACGAGCTGCCAGCCCGGACGACTTCCGCTGCGGTCCGGAGCTCGTTCGGAGAATTCGGTCGCTTGCGTGGCAACCTGGATGACGGGGTCAAACAATCCCTTCAAGGCCGGGCCGGCCCACTCGAGCATGGAGAGGTCATGCGGAGAGGACCATCCCACCACCTCGTAGTCAGTATAGGCGGGCGTGGAGGCCTCTCGTTCGAGGATTGCGCGGCGAAGTTCCTGATTGATGCGCTCGTGGTCGGGAATCGTGAAGACCAGCAGGGGGGTGGAAAAGATCGGCCGGACGTTGAGTTCCAGTTCCCTGGCCATGCAGTGGCTCTCTCAGTGCTACGCCACGCCTGAATAGTACCGTAGGATATTCGACACCGAGAGGACGCCAACAATCGTTCCGTCCTGGGTGACCGCGAGATGGCGGGTGGCTTTATCCTTCATCAGCCGCACCGCTTCGATGATCGGCTGGTTGCCCTCGATCGTGATGGGTGGCTTCCTCATGCACAGTTTGACCGGTGTCGTAGCCGAATCAATCCCTTCCGCCACCACTTCCCGTGCCAGGTCCGTATCCGTGATGAAGCCCACATAATAGCGCCCGTCCGCGACCAACAGTGAGCCGATCTTCCATTTCTGCATCAGACGGCTCGCCTCTTTCAGTGTCGCGTCAGCGGGCACGCTGCGGATGTCATTTGTCATGTGTTCGGCGACCTGAGGACCAATCACTGCCTGAGGACCCAGGCGTATCTTCTTGGCCACCGCCGCTCGGCGCGCTTCGAGTTCCGAGATACAGCTCTCCAGCACCCGTTTGCGCTGATTGAGGCTTTCGCGGTCAGTATCCCGCGCCCCGTCCCCGCCTTCCGGTGCCTCGTCCGGGAAATTGACCAGTCCTCCTGCTTCGCCGAGTTGGGCATATTCGTAGGCCTCGACCAGCTCAGAGGTCTCTCCAAGGATCTCTCTGAGCAACCGTTCCGTCTCCAGGTCGAACTCCTCCAGCATTGACGCTGAAGCAGCCCTCCCCTTCCCTTTCGAAAGAAACGGCGTCAGGCGAGCCTGCTGCTGCCGCACCCGTTCGATGTTCCGATCCACGGAGACGCTTCGAGTCGGTCGGGGCTTTGTTTTTTTCGGCATGGTGCCCTCCCTTTCCCAGTAACACGATAATACTCGCCCTGGGTCAGATGGGCAAGGGGTGCAAGTTCAGCGCCGGCGCGCCTTTTCCCGGATTGCGTCGCGACTTTCCTTGATCATGTCTTCCATGTCGGCCTCGGCTTTGGCCCGCTCACTCACCAGCCGGTCGAGGTTGTAGGGGCGGGCCGGGGGTTGGGGCTGAGGGGCAGGAGGGGCCTGAGCAGAGGCCGACGGTCCGGGCGTCCCGGACGCCGTGGCCGTCTGGCTCGGCGAACTGACCGGTGCACTTGGCTTTACCGGAGCCGGCTTGGTGGCGGACGCAGGCAAGTCCATTGGGCCTCCGGCAGAATCAACCGCTATTCCCTGCTCGCGCAGCCAGGTCCGTGCCACATCCGATTTGAGCGAAAAACTGATACTGGTAATCGGCAGGCCATCTGCGGCCACGCGGGCGATCGCGGTATTGACCCCGATCACGCGCCCGTCGGTGTCCAGCAACGGGCCGCCGGAATTGCCCCGGTTCAGGCCGGTTTCGGTCTGGAAGACATGCTTGCCTTGGGTCTTGTTGAAGTTCTCGAACTCCGCGCTGATCACGCCCGTGGTCAAGGTCCAGAGTCCCCCTTGCTCCGGGTGCCCAATGGCCAGGACCTTGTCTCCAATCCGGACCCGGCTCGAGTCACTGAGCTCCAGGGCCGGTACCGGAGTTGGCACCCCCTCGATCCGCAACAGGGCCAGGTCCAGCGGCTGGGAGAACGAGAGCACTGTCGCTTTCACGCCTCGGGATAAGTCGGTCTTCGGATCGCCGGTCACCCGATCCGGCTTCAAAAACACAAAGAGCCTGGGATAGGGCTTTCCCGTTCTTTCCTCCACCACCACATGGGCGTTGGTCAGGACCAGCCCATCCCGCCGGATGATCGAGCCTGTGCCTGCGTTACCCTTATCACCAGTCGTTGAATGGCCCATCACCATCACGACCCCTGGCGAGGCGCTGGCATAAATCTGTTGAAGAGTCAGTTCCGTCGCCTGGACTGCAGCACCCCACAGAACCACGATGGCTATGAGACTGAACAGTCGCTGCAGGACCGCCATGGCTTCCTCCTTGCCTAGTCTGGGCCAGTCACATCATGGGATGCTGACTGTGACCTGCTTGCGGCTGAATCCGCCGGCCGTATCAGCTAGGCTGATTCGCAACTCCTGACCCGCCCGGACGTTAACTCTCGGCAATATTCTAACAGAAGCGAAGGCCGGAAAGCTTGAGTGGGAAAACCCATGGGGAGAGGAGGGTTGTAGCTCCCCAGCTGTGCCTTGCCTATTCGACGAGCCGTAGCCCGACTTCATCAAGATGGCGCAGGAGGTCAGCCGGGTCCTGGTAGACGCGGTAGGCGCCGGCCCGTTCGAGTTCTTGCTGCCCATAGCCTCCCGAAAGAAGGCCGACTCCAAGTGCCCAGGCCCGTCGGGCAGCCAGCATGTCCCAGACGCTGTCGCCGACGACGACGCAGCGGTTGACTGGTACATCGAGACGCTGCGCCGCAGCGACAAAGAGGTCCGGGTCCGGCTTAGCATGGCGTACGAGGTCACGGGTGACGATCGGCACGTTTGGGCTCAGCTTCAAGAGTTTGAGCGTGTACCGCGCGCTCTCCAGGCGTCCGCTCGTCGCGATCGCATGCGGCACCTTGCGTGCCGACAAGTGATCCAGCAGCTCTTGCGCGCCGGGAAGGAGGCGAAGAGAGGCAGCCTGCCGTTCGTACACTTCCCGATGCAAGCGCTGGATGCGTTCTGTCACCTCTTGATTCACAGGATGACCGATCTCTCGAAGAGCGGCGTTCAACAATAGTCCGCCGCTCATCCCGATCTGTCGGTGGATGCGCCACACGGCGAGGTCAATCCCCACTGCCTGAAAGGCTTCCTGCCAGGCGAGGACATGCTGGTAGACGCTGTCCACCA
>JAHWYE010000304.1 GCA_020028195.1 Nitrospirota bacterium | reverse complement strand
ATCGTGGGACTCATCGTCCTGGATCCTCAGATCCACGTCATCCGGACCATCACCGGCACGCTCGTCAACCTCATGGCCGCGACGATTCTGCCCACGGCGTTGCTATGACCAAGGCAGGAACCCGCAAACGTGTGCTGAGCGGCATGCAACCGAGCGGATTGCTCCACCTGGGCAATCTGTTAGGCGCGCTCGATAACTGGAAGGCGCTACAGGAGCAGTACGACTGCTACTTTTTCGTGGCGGATTGGCACGCCCTCTCAACCAACTATGCCGACACCAGCCGGATCAAGGAGTTTACCAGAGAACTGCTGATCGACTGGTTGGCCGCCGGCATCGATCCACAGCGAGCCACGGTCTTTGTTCAGTCGCGCATCCCGGAGCATGCCATCCTCTATCTCCTCCTCTCCATGATCGTGCCGATCCGCTGGCTCGAACGGAATCCCACCTACAAGGAGAAACAGGAGGAGCTCAAAGAACGCGATCTCTCGACGTACGGATTTTTAGGCTATCCCGTCCTGCAGGCCGCCGACATCCTGCTGTACAAGCCGGACTATGTGCCGGTCGGCAAAGATCAGCTTCCGCACCTGGAACTGACGCGAGAGCTGGCGCGACGCTTCAACAGCCTGTACCGGCCGGTCTTCCCGGAGCCTCAGGAGCACCTGACGAAATTTCCCAAGGTGCTCGGGACCGATGGCCGGAAGATGAGTAAGAGCTATGGGAACACGATCAACCTGTCCGACTCAGAGCCCGTCCTTCGCCAGAAACTCAAGACAATGGTCACCGATCCTGCGCGCGTGAAACGGACCGATCCCGGCAACCCGGATGTCTGTCCCGTCTTTGACTTCCACAAGATTTTCTCGCCAGTCGCGGTGATCGAGCGCGTGAACCGCGAATGCCGTACGGCGGAGATCGGCTGCATTGATTGCAAGAAACTGGTGGCGGACGCGATGGTCGAGCGGCTCACACCGATCTGGGAAGGAAGAAAAAAGTTGACGGCCAAGCCGGATCAGGTCGAGGAGATCGTCCGCGACGGCAGCAAGCGCGCGCAGGCGGTGTCGCACCAGACACTGGAAGAAGTGAAAGAGGCAATGAAGATCTAGACGTGACGAGGAAGCAGGTTAGGCGGCCATGCTACCCCCCATGCTCGCGCAGCGCGCACCCAGCCCATCAAAACCTATCAAATAAAGTGTGCTCGCTGGACGCGCGCAGTAGGGGCCAGCATGGCCACGTTGGCAACCTTCATGGGCTTGGGGAGGGGAAGTGCGGAGCGTAGGGCTGAGGCTTGCTTATACGTTGACAGAGAGCATTTCGACGGAAGTTGTGCTGTTATGCGGTCCGGCGCCAGTATTGCGGCGGTGACTTGAGGTTCCAGAAGTTGTCCGGTTTGTCGAGTTCCAACGCAACCTCCCATATCTGCAAGTCCATTTTAGCCGGGATTGAGCGGACAACATGTGCGATGATGGTGTGGTACCTGGAGAGCAGGTCGAGGTGCACGAGGCGGACGCGGCTGCCGCGCGGGAAGGGACGCAGAGCGCTGATCAGGCAGCCGTGGTCATTCACTTCCACGGTATATAATTGTCCATGGATTGTGACTGGTGGGTCTGGACTCGTCACGGAGAGGAGAACTGACAACGGCGTCCGTTGGCTACGCCGACGTTCTATAACTACGGGGTAGGTCGCCATGAGATCCACCTCCCTCTTGAGATCGGAGGGCCGTTGACCAACTATGGGAGCAGCTCCCTCGGCAGGACAGCTCTTACGCAGCCGTTTCGAACCAGCATGTCAGGACCTGTTGCAATTCCTGACGGCGAAAGGGCTTGAACAGGCAGGCCCGCGCCCCCATTGCAGCGAGCGACTCGGCAGCCACCTGACTTCGTTGATCGCCAGTCATCATCACCACTGGTAGTGAGGGATGGTGCTGTCGGATGTGACTCAAGACCGCCAAGCCATTGACCTCAGGCATTCTGTTATCGAGCAGCACTGCGTCATAGTTAGCATGGTCTAGTTTGGTCAGAGCTTCCCGGCCATTCCCCGCAGACTCCACTGCGTACCCGTCACGTTCCAGGTAAACCTGCAGCAAGCCCCGGAGGTCAGGATCATCGTCCACCACGAGAAAGCGTTTTCTAATCATGGGAGCCCCTTTCTGAGCTTCCCCTCTCCAACCCACCTTTGAGCTCACTGGGTAAAGACACCATGGTTCCCTCACAGCACCCCTTTCCTTCCAAGGTACACGCGACGCGGGGGGAAGCTCATTGGGTTTATGCTGCAATTTGAGGAGGGGAAAAACCTGAAAGAGCAGGCAGAGAAGACCCGAGCAATTGGTCTATTGGGCCTGGGTGTCTAAATCCATCTTACGAGGGCACTCTGAACGTGACCCTATTTCTTCCAGCGTGGGCCTGGTTTGCGGCCCTCTATGTAGTCCTTGAGACGGTGAATGAGTTCGCCCCATGTCGAGTTGGCGGTGGCAAACGTACTGCCAGGCGAGCGCCAGTAGGCGTGAAGTAAATGCAGAATCGTCATCCCGTCCTTTTCGGAGATGTCCCAGATCAGCCGGGTGTCCTTCCACTCTTCGTCTTCGCCAAGACAATACCAGACGATCCGTTTGTGGGGTCTGAGCTCATCAACGCGCATCCTGAGGAGGAGAGCGCGACTGTTAAAGCCCATCTCCGCAATGCTTCCAACCCCGGGCTGAACTACACTATCACGTGTCCACCAGCTTCTGACGCCTTTCTGCGTCATGATAGCCTCGAAGACGTTTTGCGCTGGCGCACTGATCTGGATTTCGTGGTGCAGCTCATGCATGTCGTACCCCGTCTGTTGTATGAGTTAACCTTAAACACTCCCCTGCGTAAGGTCTGTGGACAATAGCAGTGGCCAAAGACATTTGTTTCTGGACCACTAGAAGGATACGCCGAACTGATTAAAAGATCGATGCTCGACTCTATGGCTTGGCAGGAAGGTTTTTGAAATCCTGTCGTTCAACAGAGTGGCGGGCGAGGAGGTTGAGCCAGCGGCCTTTGCGCTCGCGGTTGGTTACAGTTTGCAGACTGAGAATTTCCCAACCAGCACAACGCACCGCATTGGCCAGTTCGGCTTTGAGCCAGCGGGAAAAGAATCGTCCTGGAATCCAGCCGGTCTTCAGGAAGCCAAGCCCCAGGAGATCAAA